>JBEKWD010000103.1:0-7509 GCA_049513435.1 Steroidobacteraceae bacterium
ATGCGGCCGGCTGCCTCCAGATCGAGCAGCCCGAGCGCCTCGGCGAGCGCAACGTGATCGAGCGGCTTAAATGCAAAGCTGCGCGGCTCCCCACAGCGTGCGATCTCGACATTGCCGTGCTCGTCACTGCCCGCCGGCACGGACTCGTGCAACAGATTGGGCAGCTCGAGCTGCCATGTTTCGAGAGCGGACTGCACCGTATTGAGCTGCGCATCGGCGAGGGCCAGCTGCCTCGCGAGCTCTTCGCCCGCCTGCAAGAGCGGTGCGATATCCTCATCGCGACTGCGTGCCTGACCCACGACCTTGGCGTGGCTGTTGCGCGCGGCGCGGAGCCGATCGCTCTCGATTTGCCAGTACCGGCGCTTCTCCTCGAGCCCTCGCAAAGCTTCCACGTCGAGCCGGTAGCCCCGACCCGCCAGATTGCGCGCGACCTGCTCCGGATCCGCGCGCAGCAATTTCGGATCGATCATGGCTCTGCCTGCTCGCCTGCACCGCCTTCCTGGGCTGGCGGCTGCGGCGTCGGCTCGGGCGCGCGCGCGCGCAAACGCTCAAGGGCTTCGGCGATGCGTTGCTCGAGGCCGCGTGGCGCCGGATGATAATAGCGGCGATCGGGCATGTCGTCGGGCAGATAGCGCTCGCCAGCCGCGTAGGCCTCGGGCTCATCGTGCGCATAGCGATAGCCGCTGCCGTAGCCGAGTTGCTTCATCAAAGCAGTCGGCGCATTACGCAATCGCAGCGGCACCTCGAGTGAGCCAAAGCGCTCCACGTCCGCGCGCGCCTCGCCCCAGGCGCTGTAGACGGCGTTGCTCTTGGCCGCAACCGCCAGGTACACCACCGCCTGCGCCAGCGCCAGCTCCCCCTCCGGGCTACCCAGTCTTTCATAGGCTTGCCATGCGTCGAGCGCGAGCTGCAGCGCGCGCGGATCGGCTAGCCCAATATCTTCGCTGGCCATGCGTGTAATACGCCGCGCCAGGTAGTGCGGATCACAGCCGCCGTCGAGCATGCGCGCCAGCCAGTACAGCGCTGCGTCCGGGTCGGTTCCGCGCACCGCCTTGTGCAACGCTGAGATCTGGTCATAGAACTGCTCACCGCCCTTGTCGAAGCGCCGGCGCCCGCCGCTGGCTATCTCCTGCGCGGCCGCCATGGAGATAGTGCGCACCCCGGCGGCCGCGGCCAGCCCTGCAGCGAGCTCGAGCATGTTGAGCGCACGGCGTGCATCGCCATCGCCGGCTGCCGCGATCAGCCCCAGCGCCTGCTCTTCGATCGAAAGCTCCAACGCACCCAGTCCGCGCTCCCGCTCATGCAGTGCGCTCTGCAGAAGGCTACGCAGTTCCGCTGCGCTCAGGGGCTTGAGCACGTACACGCGTGCGCGCGAGAGCAGCGCGCCGATGATCTCAAATGAAGGATTCTCGGTCGTGGCGCCGATGAAGGTCAGCGTGCCGTCCTCGACGTGCGGCAGAAATGCATCTTGCTGCGCTTTATTGAAGCGATGCACTTCATCGAGAAACAGCACGGTAGCCACACCCTCGGCCGCCGCAGCACGCGCCTGCAGCACGGACTCGCGAATGTCCTTGATTCCGGCCTGCACGGCCGAGAGGCCGATGAAGCGCGCTTTCGAGCGCTGCGCGATCAGCCGCGCCAGTGTCGTTTTGCCGGTGCCGGGCGGTCCCCAGAGAATCAGGGAATGCAAATGGCCGGCGTTGATGGCCTCGTACAGGGGTTTTCCGGGCGCGAGCAGATGCGACTGACCGACAAATTCATCCAGGCTGCGCGGTCGCATGCGATCCGACAGCGGCCGCCAATCGCGCTGCGGCCCGAGCGCGAGCGGCTGCTGCGTGGTGCTGCGCCGGGCCATGCTCACTGCGCTGCCGGCTCAGCCCTGTGGCGTGCCGATCACGTCGACACCGGCGGGCGGCTCAAAGCGCAGCGCCTGTGCATCGATGTGCTCGTTACGTGCGCTGTGCGAAAAATCCAGCTCCACGGTCTGTCCCAGGCGATCGTGCACGACCATGCGCTCGAGCCGCTCGCCGGCGAAACCGAGCTCCGCGCGACTGAAATCCGCCTCCGAGTTGCGCGGCGTGACGGCCACCCAATCGAGCCCATCGTGACTGGCTTCGCCGTTGATCTCGAAACTGTCATGTAATTGCGCGCTCGAGCCCGAGAGCAGCATGATCGGTGTGGACGAGAGCGCGGATTGGACCGGCTTGACCGTGACCTGCGCCAGCTCGCGATCGTAGAACCATAGGTTCGTGCCGTCGGCCACCAGCACCTGACCGGTGCCCGCGGGCTGGGACGCCGTGGCTTGCGGCGCATAGTCCCAGCGAAACCTGCCCGGGCGTTGCACCAGCAGCCGCCCCGATCCCGCGCCGACCAGCGTGCCGTGACTGTCCGTCACGCTCTGCGTGAAATTCGCACTCAGGCTCTGCAGCCCATTGAGATAACGATCCAGCGCCGTGCCGCTCACCGCGCTCGCCGCTCGCGCAGCCGCACTGCCGAGGGCAAGAGCAAGTGCAATGCAAAAGCACACTCGGCGCGTTCGCGCCATCAGTTTCCCGGAGGCGCAGGCGCCAGTACTTCGCGCGCGCCGTTGCTTTGCAGCGGACCCACAATGCGCGCCTGCTCCATGGCCTCGAGCATGCGTGCGGCGCGGTTATAGCCGATCTTCAAGCGCCGCTGCACATAGGAGATCGACGGCTTGCGCTCGCGCGTGACGATCTTGACCGCCTCGTCGTAGAGCGGGTCCTGCTCGGCGTCGGCGGCAACGGCCTCATCGGCCTCGTCCTCGTCGTCGCCGAGGCCTGGAATCGGAGCCGAAGGACCCTTGAGCACCTCCTCGATATAGTTCGGCTTGGCCGCCCGTTTGAGACCCTCGACGACGCGATGCACTTCCTGATCGGACACGAAGGCGCCGTGAATGCGCGTCGGCATCGAGGTGCCTGGCGGCAGAAACAACATGTCCCCGTGCCCGAGCAGCGACTCGGCGCCCATCTGATCCAGTATCGTGCGTGAATCGACCTTGGCCGAGACTTGAAAGGCGATGCGCGTCGGAATATTGGCCTTGATCAGACCAGTGATCACATCGACCGAGGGCCGCTGCGTGGCCAGTATCAGATGGATGCCCGAGGCACGCGCCTTCTGTGCCAGGCGCGCGATGAGCTCTTCGACCCGCTTGCCCACCAGCATCATCAGGTCCGCGAGCTCATCGATGATCACGACCACGAAGGGCAGCGGTTCCAGATTCGGTATCGCACTCTGGTCGATGCTCGGATCGTTGGCCGCGCGCTGCTGTAGCAGCGGATCGCGGATCGGCTCGCCGTCGGCGATCGCATCCTTAACGCGCCGGTTATAGCCGGCGATGTTGCGTACGCCGAGGGCCGACATGAGCTGATAGCGCCGCTCCATCTCCGCGACGCACCAGCGCAACGCATTGGCCGCCTGCTTCATATCGGTGACTACCGGGGAGAGCAGATGCGGGATGCCCTCATACACCGACAGCTCGAGCATCTTCGGATCGATCATGATCAGACGCACATGCTCAGCCGTTGATTTGTACAGCAGACTGAGCACCATCGCATTGATGGCCACCGATTTACCCGACCCGGTGGTACCGGCAATCAGCAGGTGTGGCATGCGCGCCAGATCAGCCACCATCGGCAGCCCGCCAATATCCTTGCCGAGCGCGAGCGCCAGCGGCGAGGCCACATCCTCGTAAGCCTTGGAGCGGATGATCTCGCCCAGCGTGACGATCTCGCGCTTCTCGTTCGGAATCTCCAGACCCATGACTGATTTTCCGGGGATGACCTCGACCACGCGCACGCTGATCGTGGACAGAGCGCGTGCCAGATCCTTCGACAGCGCCGTGATCTGGCTCGCCTTGACGCCCGGGGCCGGACGCATCTCGAAACGGGTCACCACCGGGCCCGGATGCACTGCGACGACGTCGACCTCGACGCCAAAGTCCTTCAGCTTGAGCTCGACCAGACGCGACATCGCCTCGAGCGCCTCGGCGGAATAGGACGGTTCGAGCCGACGAGGTTCATCGAGCAGATCCAGCGGCGGCAGCTCGCGCGCCTGCGGCGGATCAAACAGCGGCACCTGCCGCTCGCGCTCGACGCGCTCGCTCTTGAGCGGCGCGGGCGCGGGCGCCTCGATACGCGGGGCGATACGCGGCAGACCTCGCCGCTGCTCTGCCTCGAGCAGCTCCTTGCGCTCGAGTTTGGCCGATCTTCCGGCTTTCATTTCGCGCGCCAGGAATGCGCGCTCCCTGGCCCAGTGCACCGAGCCCCAGACCCACGCCCCAATGCGATCCATGACAGCAAACCACGAGATATCGAACGCAACCGCCGCGCCGGCCAGCCACGCGACCAGCAGCAACAGTGTGGCGCCGAGCAATTTAAGTCCCGCTGCGAGCGCACCGCCCGCTGCAGAGCCGACCACTCCGCCTGCGCCCTGCGGCAGCGCGCCTGCACTCCAATGCAATGCGGCCAGCGCGCAGCTGGCCACGAGCAACACGAGGAAACCGGCCACGCGAACGGTCATGTTCAGGCGCGAGCCACGCGCCGGAGCCGACGGCGCACGCATCAGGCGCCAGGAGGCAACGCCCAGCATGAACGGCAATAGATAGGTCGGCCGTCCAAACAGAAAATACAGTACATCCGCGAACCAGGCCCCGACCGGACCGATGCGGTTATGAATCGGCGCGCCCTCGCCCGTGAACGATGAGAAGCCCGGATCGCGTGGATCGAAGCTCAGCAGCGCCACGCACAACACGAGCGCAAGTCCGGCCAGCGCAATCGCCCCGCCCTCGCGCAGCCCGCGTGCCACCGCAGCGGATACGCGCAGGGAAATTCGGCTCTGGACAGTTGAGTCGGCCACTGACGGATCTTAGGAGAGCGAGCGCCGGCTCGCCACCTGTCTTAAGGATATGACTTGGCCTGCGCGTTGGGCTTACATACCATGCGTGATTGCGCGCAGGAGTGTACATGAGTCCGCCGATACACCGTCGTCTGATCATCATGGGCTCCGGCCCGGCGGGATACTCGGCCGCAGTGTATGCGGCGCGTGCCAACCTGCAGCCGATGTTGCTCACGGGCCTGGAACAAGGCGGCCAGCTGATGACCACGACCGAGGTCGACAACTGGCCCGGCGACGTCGAAGGATTGCAAGGCCCGGGACTCATGGAGCGCATGCGCCGTCACGCCGAGCGCTTCGCCACCGAGATCATCACCGATCACGTGCATCAGGCGCAGCTCTCGACGCGACCTTTCATACTGCACGGCGAGCGCGGTGCCTACAGCTGCGATGCGCTGATCATTGCCACCGGCGCCTCGGCGCGCTATCTGGGTTTACCCTCGGAAGAGAAATTTCGCGGCCGCGGTGTCTCGGCTTGCGCGACCTGCGACGGCTTTTTCTTCCGCGAGCACCGCGTAGCGGTCATAGGCGGGGGCAACACCGCGGTCGAGGAGACGCTTTATCTTTCGCAATTGGCCGCGCATGTGACGCTGATTCATCGGCGCGATCGGCTGCGCGCCGAGAAGATCCTGCAGGATCGGCTGCATCAGCGCCAGCACGAGGGCAAAGTGAACCTGATCTGGCAGCATGTGGTCGAAGAGATCCTGGGCAATGAGTCCGGCGTGCACGGCCTGCGCATCCGTTCGACGGTCACGGGTGCTGTACGCGAGCTCGCCGCCACCGGGGTTTTTATCGCGATCGGTCACACACCCAATACGGCTCTGTTTGATGGACAACTCGAGATGCACGGTGGCTATATTCAGGTGCGCGGCGGCAGTGATGGCCTGGCTACGGCCACGAGCATGCCGGGCGTATTCGCCGCCGGGGATGTGGCCGATCATGTCTACCGTCAGGCTGTGACCTCGGCCGGTTCGGGCTGCATGGCGGCGCTCGACGCGGACCGTTATCTCGAGCAGCTCAATCACCACGACGCCTAGTGCAGAGCCGGATTCTCACGCGCATGCGGGCGGTGCCCGCCGATCAATGGAACGCATTGGCGGGCGATTACCCGTTTTTGCGTCACGAGTTCCTCTCGGCGCTCGAAGACAGCGGCTGCGTAAGCGCGCGCAATGGCTGGACCGTGCAGCACCTGGCGTTGTACGACCAGGCGGGCCTCGCGGCGGCCGCGCCGCTGTATCGCAAATCTCATTCCTGGGGCGAATTCGTGTTCGACTTCGCCTGGGCGCGCGCCTTCGAGCAATACGGGCTCGCCTACTTCCCTAAGCTGGTGTGCGCAGTGCCGTTCACGCCCGCCAGCGGTCCGCGCCTGTTGTACCGGCCTGACCTGCCGGCGCCCGCATGCCGCGAGGCGCTGCTGCGCGCGTTGCGCGAGCAAGCCCAGGTGCAGCAATTGTCCTCCGTGCACGCGCTGTTTCTGGATGAGGCCGGGCGCGGCGCCTGTGCTGCCGACGGCTGGCTGCTGCGCCGCGACTGTCATTTTCAGTGGTACAACCGCGGCTATCGCGATTTCGAGGACTTCCTTGCGGCCTTTTCGGCCGAAAAGCGCAAGAAGGCGCGGCGTGAGCGCCGGCGCGTGCTCGAGCAGCGTATCGAGTTTCGTACCCTTGACGGCACGCAGCTCGATGAGCAGCTCATCGAGCGCGTGTATGCCTTTCACGCCATGACCTTTGTGCGCCACGGTCATCATCCGTATCTGAACCGCGCGTTCTTCAGCCAGGTGGCGCGCGATCTGGGTGCATCGCTGCTGGTGAAGCTCGCAATGAGTGCCGGCGAGCCCGTGGCTGCGGCCGTGTTCTTTCGTTCCGCCGACACCCTCTATGGGCGCTACTGGGGTGCCGCAGCGGACTATCACAGCCTGCATTTCGAGGCCTGCTATTACCAGGGCATCGACTACTGCATCGCCCAGGGTCTCAAGCGCTTCGAGCCCGGTACGCAGGGCGAGCACAAGATCGCACGCGGTTTCGAGCCGACGTTGACCTGGTCGGCGCACTGGATTGCCGATGTGGCGTTGCGCCGTGCGATTGGCGCGTATCTGGAGCGCGAGGGCAACGCGATCGAAGCCTATGCCAGTCAGGCTGACGAGCACGCGCCGTTTCGCAAAGGCGAGCCGCAGCGCCCGCCATGAGACTCGCGCCGTGATCACCTGGCTGGCCCCGGACGATCCGCCCGACCGCTTTCCGCCGCATGAGGCGGCGCTGCGCGACCCCAGCGGTCTGCTCGCGGCAGGCGGGGATCTGAAGCCTGCACGGCTCATGGCTGCCTACGCGCGTGGCATCTTTCCCTGGTACTCACCGGGTCAGCCGGTGCTCTGGTGGTCGCCGGATCCGCGCGAGGTGCTCTGGCCGCGCGAGTTTCGCTGCTCACGCAGCCTCACTCGCGCGCTGCGCACGCGCGGCTTTGCATTTCATGAGGATCGGGATTTTCCCGCCGTGGTCAGCGCCTGCGCCGCGCCGCGCGCTCGCAGCCCGGGCAGCTGGATTACGCCCGAAATGCACGCGGCCTACTGCCAGTTGCATGCCCTGGGTTCGGCTCACAGTT
>JBEKWD010000104.1:0-7496 GCA_049513435.1 Steroidobacteraceae bacterium
CCTATGGTGGTCGGGATCAGGCACACCAGCAGCGAGACCAGCGCCGTCAGAGTCACGGGACTGCCGGCCTTACTGGCCTCGACACTGAAGATCGAATAGGGCAGCAGCGTGACGATCACGACCAGGAACACCAGCGTCAGGGCAACGAGCAGTATGGTCAGCGCGATTTCATTCGGGGTCTTCTGCCGCTTCGCCGCTTCGACCATCGAGATCATGTGATCCAGAAAGGTCTCACCGGGGTTGACCGACACGCGCACGATGATCCAGTCCGAGAGCACCTTGGTGCCACCTGTCACCGATGAGAAGTCGCCGCCGGACTGACGGATCACCGGCGCGGACTCACCCGTGATAGCGCTCTCATCGACCGAGGCTGCGCCCTCGATCACCTCGCCATCCACCGGGATGGTGTCGTGGACCTCGATCAGGATCAGGTCCCCTTTCCTGAGCTCCTCGGCGTTGACGCGCAGCGTCTCGCGGCGCGTGCGATCGGCGAGTTTCTTCGCGAACACGGTCTGGCGCATGGCACGCAGCGAGGCCGCCTGCGCGCGGCTGCGACCCTCGGCGAGCGCCTCGGCAAAATTGGCGAACAGCACCGTGAACAATAGCCAGATCGTGATCGCCAGGATGAAACCCGCCGGGGCCTCGCCATGTCCGGCCAACGCCTGGACATAAAGGATCGCCGTCACGATAGTGCCGAGGTAGACCACGAACATCACGGGATTGCGCCACTGGGTGCGCGGATCGAGCTTGCGCACCGAATCCAGCAGCGCCGGGCCGATGAGTTTGCGATCGAACAGTGATAGTTGTTGCCGTGACACGTGAATATCGCTAGCTGGCTGCCGCCAGCATGAAGTGCTCGACAGCCGGTCCGAGCGCAAGCGCGGGCACGTAGGTCAGCACGCCGATCAGCAGGATCGAGCCGATGAGCAGCGCCACGAACAGTGGGCCGTGCGTCGGCATCGTGCCTTCGGTGACCGGCACGCGCTTCTTCGCGGCCATCGAGCCAGCGATCGCGAGCGCCGCCACGATCGGCCAGAAGCGGCCGAACCACATCGTCAAGCCGGTCGCAACGTTATAGAAAACCGTATTGGCCGACAGCCCTGCAAACGCACTGCCGTTGTTATTGGCCGTGGAGGTGAAGGCATAGAGGATCTCGCTGAAGCCGTGCGGGCCCGGATTGGCGACCCCGGCCTTGCCGGCGCTCACCATGACAGCCGCCGCCGTGCCGATCAGCGCGACAAACGGCGTGGTCAGGATAAAAACGGAAGCCATTTTCATCTCGAATGCCTCGATCTTCTTACCCAGGTACTCGGGTGTTCGACCGATCATGAGTCCGGCGATGAACACGCCGAGAATGGCGAAGAGCAGCACGGTGTACAGCCCGGTGCCGACCCCGCCGGGCGCGAGTTCCCCGAGCTGCATCAGAAACAGGGGCACGATGCCACCCAGTGGCAGTAGCGAGTCGTGCATGGTGTTGACCGCGCCGCAGGAGGTCGCCGTCGTGACCGCCACGAACAAGGCGGAGGCCGCGATACCGAATCGGGTCTCCTTGCCCTCCATGTTGCCGCCGGGCTGCGCGAGACTCTGCGCCTGATCGATGCCCTGCTGCGTGAGCAACGGGTTGCCCGATTGCTCAGCGCGGTAGGCGAGGGTGACGAGCGGCACGAACAGGATGATCATCGCGGCCAGCACGGCCCACCCCTGGCGCGTATCCCCGACCATGCGACCGAAGCTATAGGTCAGCGCGAACGGAATCGTAAAGATCGCCAGCAGCTCGAGCAGGTTCGTCAGCGGCGTCGGATTCTCATAGGGATGAGCGGAATTGGCATTGAAGAACCCGCCACCATTGGTGCCCAGTTCCTTGATCGATTCCTGCGAGGCAACCGGTCCCATCGGCAGCGTCTGCGTCTGCGTCGTCACGGTCTGGGTCACTGCGTTGCCGGCCGCATCCTTGACCGGATTGCCCTGCGCGTCGGTTTTCGGGTTCTGGTAGCTCAGCGGCTCGACGGTCGTCGCATCCTTGTAGGCGTCGAAGTTCTGGATTACGCCCTGGCTCGCCAGCACGAGTGCGAGCAGTACCGCCAGCGGCAGCAATAGGTACAGCGAGGCGCGCGTGAGGTCGACCCAGAAGTTACCGATGCTCTGTGCGCTGTGGCGCGCGAAGCCACGGATCAACGCGAGTGCGACCGTGATACCGGTGGCGGCAGACAGAAAGTTCTGCACCGCGAGCCCGGCCATCTGCACCAGGTAGCCCATCGTCGACTCGCCGGAATAGCCCTGCCAGTTGGTGTTGGTGATGAAGCTCACGGCGGTGTTGAACGAGGAGTCCGCACTCACGGCCGTGAAATGTTGCGGATTGAGCGGGAGCCAGAACTGCAATCGTTGCAACGCATAGACGCTGGCAGCGCCGAGCACATTGAACAACAGCAGCGCGATCGCATATTGCGGCCACGTCATCTGCGCGAGCGCATCCACGCCGCAGAGCCGATACAGGCGCGCCTCCAGACCGGCGCCCAGGCGCAGCGCGAGATTCGGCCTGCCTTCCATGACATCGGCGATGTAGATGCCAAGCGGTCTGGCGCACAGGATGGCCAGACCGAGGAACACAATCAGCAACAGCGCGAACACGATTTGCTCAGAACCGCTCGGCCTTGATCAGCGCGTACAGCAGATAGCCGAACAGGAACAGCGCCAGCAAGCCCGAGAGCCAGTACATGCCGGTCATGGTTGCTTACCCAGACGCGCGAACGCTCTGACCAGGGCGTGCGTGACGGCGTACAGGGCGGCGAGCAATAGCAGATACACGGCGTCCATGACGTCCCCAGGTGATGAAGATCACGGGCACTGTAGGTGCGGGGGTATCAAAAACCCGTAAAAAATCCACGCGCTTGCGCCATTGGAGCCTTTCGGCGAGCCTTGCTGTCAGGTATCGCCTGCTTGAGGCGCAATGAACGATAACCGCCCCGATCCGGATCAGCTGCTGGCCAGATTGCAGGCCGGGCAGGCGCGCGAGCGACGCGGGCAACTCACTATTTTCTTTGGCGCCAATGCCGGCGTTGGCAAAAGCTACGCCATGCTGGAGGCCGCGCAGCGCCGGCGGCGCGAAGGCGCGGACGTCGTGGTCGGTTATGTCGAACTGCACGGCCGCGAGGAGACCGAGCGCTTGCTGGTCGGGCTCGAGCAACTGCCACCATTGCAGATGCAGTTTGGCGGCACCGAGCGCCGCGAGTTCAATCTGGACGCCGCCCTAGAGCGCAAGCCGCGCCTTATGCTGGTCGATGAGCTCGCGCATACCAATATCAGCGGCGGGGATCCGCCGCCGCGGCACGAAAAGCGCTGGCAGGATATCGAGGAATTGCTCGACGCCGGCATCGACGTCTACACGACCGTCAACGTACAGCACCTGGAATCCCTGAACGACGTGGTCGCCCAGATCACCGGCGTGCGTCAGCTCGAGACCGTACCGGATCGCGTCTTCGATCATGCCGATGAGGTCAAGCTCGTCGACCTTCCGCCCGATGATCTATTGCAGCGCTTGCGTGAAGGTAAAGTCTATGTGCCGAGTCAGGCGCGGCACGCGCTCGGGAATTTCTTTCGCAAAGGCAATCTGATCGCACTGCGCGAGCTGGCGCTGCGCAAGACCGCTGATCGCGTTGATCAGGCCATGCGCGAATACCGCAGCGAGCAATCCGTGCGCGGCAGTTGGGCTGCGCGCGAGCGGCTGCTGGTCGCGGTCGGGCCCGATGCGCAGGCCGAGCGCCTGACGCGCGCCGGCAAGCGGCTGGCTGACGGCCTGGATGCCGAATGGATGGTGGTGTATGTCGAGACGCCCGACCTGATTCGCCTGTCGGAGGCCGAACGCAATCGGCGCATTGCGATCCTGCGGCTCGCGGCCTCGCTCGGGGCCGAGGCGATCACGCTGGGCGGCTCATCGGCCGCCGCCGAGCTGCTCGCCTACGCGCGCACACGCAATGTCACCCGACTGCTGGTGGGCGCTGCGAGCCGGCCGCGATGGCGGCGCATATGGCGGCCCTCGACCACCGATCGGCTGCTCAGGGCGAACCGCGACGTCGACGTCATCGTCATCGGCAATCAAGACGCGCAGCCGCGGCGCAATGCCGCGATCAGCGCTCCGAACATAGTGCTCGCGGGTCATGAGCGCCGCTCGGTGCACCGCTACGCGCTGGCAGCTGCCGCCACGCTGGTGGCGACGGCGTCCTGCGCGGCGCTGTATCGGCTGTTTCCGCATCTGGCGCAGGCCAACCTCGTCATGGTCTATCTGCTGACCACTGCATTGGTTGCGGTCTATGGGGGCCGGCGCTCGGCGATTCTCAGCGCCGTGCTCGGGGTGCTCGCCTTCGACTTCATGTTCGTGCCGCCGCGCTATTCCTTTGCGGTCAGCAACGTGCAGTACCTGATCACCTTCGCGATTATGCTCACGGTCGCGCTGATCATCGGCAATCTCAATGCGAGCGTGCGGCTGCAGGCGCGCGTGGCCGGACATCGCGAGCGGCGCACGGCGCTGCTCTACGCGATGACCCGTCAGCTCGCGCAGACCCGCGGGCGCGACGACATGGCGGCCGTGGCGGTGCATCACGTGAGCCAGGTATTCGACAGTAGGACAGTCTTGCTGTTTGCCGACGAGCACGGCCGCGTGGTGCATCCGCGCGAGCCGTTGCCCGGAATCTCCTACACCGGCGCCGATCTGGGCATCGCCCAGTGGGTCTTCGATCACAACAAGCCCGCTGGCCTCGGCAGCGATACGCTCAGTGCAGCGGCCGCGCTCTACCTGTCGCTGGCGGGCGGCGAGCGCGTGTTTGGCGTGCTCTCAGTGCTGCCGAGCAATCCACGGCGCGTGACGCTGCCGGAGCAATTTCGATTGCTCGAGACCTTCGCCGCGCAGATCGGTCTGGCGCTCGAGCGCGCGGACTTTGCAGCGCACGCCCAGGCGGCCGAAGTGCGCGCCGAGACCGAGGCGATCCGCAATGCGCTGCTGGCCTCCATTTCGCACGATCTGCGCACGCCGCTCGCCACGATTGCCGGCGGTGCCGCCACGCTGGCTGGCAATCTCGAGGCGCTGAGCCAGGCGGATCGCAGGGCGCTGGCGACCTCGGTCAGCGATGAGGCCACGCGCATGAGCGAGCGCGTCACGACGCTGCTGGATCTGGTGCGCCTGGAGACCGGCGCGATCACGCCGCGCCTGGAGGAATACGAGCTCGGCGAGCTGGTCGGATCGGTACTGCACCGGCTCGACTCGCGCTTGCGCGCGCACCCGGTGCGCATCGAGTTGCCCGATTCGCTGCCGTTGCTGCACGTGGATGGCCGCCTGATCGAGCAGGTGCTCGAGAATCTAATCGATAACGCGAGCAAATACACACCGCCGGGCAGCCAGATACGCATCAGTGCGCGTGCGCTCACGCGCCAGGTCGAGATCAGTGTCGAGGACGATGGACCCGGCCTGCCGGGGAAGGATCCGGAGATCCTGTTCGAGAAATTCCAGCGCGGTGCGCCCGAGGGCGCTGCCGGCGGCATTGGGCTCGGCCTGGCTATCTGCCGCACGATCGTGAGCCTGCATGGGGGTCGCATCTGGGCCGAGAATCGCTCCCCGCATGGGGCGGCGTTTCGTTTCAGCGTGCCGCAATCCGCGGCGCCGCGCGTGCTCGCGCGGCTCGAAGCGCGCTCGGCATGACCGTAGCGAGCCGCGCGGTATTGATCATCGAGGATGAGCCGCAGATCCGGCGCGTGCTGCGCACGTTGATGGAACTCGAACAATTCCGGGTCATCGAGGCCGATACGGCCGCCCTCGGGATCAGCGCGGCGCGCACCTACAAGCCCGATCTCATGATCGTTGACCTGGGACTGCCCGATCGCAACGGCATGCAAGTGATCGCCGAGGTGCGCGCCTGGTCGCGCGTGCCGATCATCGTGCTGTCGGCGCGCAGCGACGAAGCCGACAAGGTCGCAGCCCTCGAGGCGGGCGCCGACGATTACATCAGCAAGCCATTCGGCGCGCGCGAGCTGGGCGCGCGCGTGCAGGTGGCGTTGCGCCATAGCGCGGGCGCGGGTGCTGCCGGAACATCCCTGAGGATCGGTGAGTGGCAGATTGATCTGCATGCGCGTACGACAACGAACGCCACCGGCCAGAGCCTGCATCTGACGCCGATCGAATTTCGCCTGTTGGAAGTTCTGGCCGAGCACATTGGCCTGGTGGTCACGCATCGCGTGCTGTTGCAGCAGGTGTGGGGTCCGGGCAGCTCCACGCAGACGCATTATCTGCGCGTGTACATGAAGCAATTGCGCAGCAAGCTTGAGCCCGATCCGGCCCGGCCACGCTGGCTGCTGACCGAGACCGGCGTCGGCTATCGCCTCGCGCAGAGCGATTAGCGGCGAGTCTGCGAACATGGAAGCCTTCCTGATCTGCGCGGCCACGATCGTCCTGGGGGAGATCGGTGATCGCACGCAACTGCTGGCTCTGATACTGACCACGCAGCTGCGCCGCCCGCTGCCGATCATCCTGGGTATTCTGGTGGCGACCCTTGCCAATCACGCGCTTGCCGCACTGCTGGGCCAATGGGCGGGCTCGCTGCTGAGCCCACGAGTGCTGCGCTGGACTCTGGGCGTCTCCTTCCTGCTGCTGGCGGCCTGGGTCCTCGTGCCCGATAAGGCCGACAGCGGCGCCCCGGCCCGCAGCGGCTATGGTGCCTTCATGCTGACCGTCACGACCTTCTTCCTCGCCGAGATGGGCGACAAGACGCAGATCGCCGCCATGGCATTGGCGGCCCGCTTCCGCAGTCTGGCCGTGGTCGTCCTTGGGACCACCTGCGGCATGATGCTGGTGGAGGTGCCCACCGTACTGCTGGCCGGGCGCGTGATGAGGACCTTGCCCTTGCGCTGGATCCGGCTCGGCGCCGCGCTCGCCTATAGCGTACTCGGGGCCCTCACGCTGCTGGGCTTCGCGCCTCTGGGTTTCTAGCTCGCGCTCGCCTAGGCGGCCATCCCGTACTGGCGCAGCAAGGCCGCCACTTCGGGTTTGCGGCCGCGGAACTCGACGAAGGCCTCGAGCGCGTCGCGACTGCCGCCGCGAGCCAGGATGCTCTCGAGAAAGCGCCGCGCCGTCACCCGATCGAACGTGCCGTGCTCGACAAAGGCGCCGAACGCGTCGGCCGCGAGCACTTCGGCCCACTTGTAGCTGTAATAGCCAGCCGCATAGCCGCCGGCGAAGATGTGGCCGAAGCTGTGCGGGTAGCGGTTCCACTCTGGAACACGCAACACCGCGACTTCGCGGCGTACCTCGCTGAGGATCTCGTAGATGCGCCCGCCGCGCGCCGGGTCATATTCGGCGTGCACTCGCATGTCGAAGAGCGCAAATTCGACCTGTCGCAACGTCTGCAGTCCGGCCTGAAAGCTGCGCGTAGCGATGAGCTGACGCTGCATCTGCGGCGCGATAGCTTCACCGCTGCGCACGTGGGCGGAAATGCGGTTCAGCACATCGCTCT
>JBEKWD010000105.1:0-7425 GCA_049513435.1 Steroidobacteraceae bacterium
TATGGCTCCGGCCACTCGCATTTCCTAGGGCAGACCGACGCGTCCGCGGACAGTACCCAGAAACAATTACGTAATGCTACTTCTTAACCAAAAACGGGAAGTGCTGCTATTTCTTCGGCAGGCACGGCCTCGACCGGTAACCCAGCCTTCGTCCAGGCCCTCAGCCCTCCTCTTATCACTGCGACGCGAATGCCTTTCTTCTGCAGCTCCCGCGCTACCCGCACACTGGTCGCTTCGCGAACGCAGGTGCAGTACAGATAAGCGACTTGTCCAACCGGGAACTCTTCGTTGGACCGATGGATGGCGTTGGGATTCAATCTCCTGGAACCCCTGATGCGTGTGGCCTTTGGATCAAAGTATCCGTGGCTACGAACATCGTAAATGCACGCCCCGGAGGCCATTTCATTCGCCGCCTCTGTAGGAATCGCAAAAGGGACCGCGGCCCTCGTACGCTCACGGATCCACAGCCAAACCTGAAAGGCCGCATAGCCGGCACCTAGCGCGACCACAATCCAACCGGTTACGCGGCCGAACAGCTGGTAGCCGCGCGTAATTGCTTTCAGCGCGCCGCTGAAAGCAAAGCCGATCCCGAAGAACGCGAGAATGTATAGCGCAGCACCGGCCAAATCCAAGCTGAGAAACGACACGAGGCGCATATTCATACATCCCGCGAGGGGAGGTGCCATTGTGTTTATCCCCGGAATGAACTTCGCCATCACGAGCAGCATTCGGCCACGGCGATAGAAGGAATCGGCTGAACGTAGGATGCAGGATTCGGGGTTCAGTGAAATGCGGCAAAGTATGCCGAGCAGCCACCATCCGGTGTAGCGACCCATTAGAAACATGGCTGTGTCGCCTGCGAGCATCGTCAAAAGAGCTCCGCTGAGAGCATAGGAGGCGTGAATGGACCCGCGCGCACTCGCGGCGCCCGCGATGAGCAGAGCCAAGGCTGCGGGCACTGGTAATCCAATCGCTTCCAGAAATATTGCAGCGAACAGAATCGAGTAACCGTGCAGTGCCAGTGCGGAAATCAAAGATTCCATGTTGGCGATCGCCTCAGCGTAGAGACAGGCCAGGCAAGGCCCAATAAGATAAAGCAAGAAGGAAGGAAGTGCTCGGGGCAATCGCGCTCGAGACGATCGCCTGTTTCATATCGACCGTTGAGACTTGCCAGGCCGCCCCGCCGGGGCTACCTTAGTCACGCCGCAGGTTACTGGCGCACATCGCTCGAGTTCACGAGCAGGGAGCCTGCGGAGAATCTTGCCGCGCGCCTGGGCACTCGTGTTTTTCCGTTGAAAGCACGTGCCCGGGAGGTTCTATGTCATTGCAAGATTCTGCGCTCTTTCAATTCGATCCGGAAATAGCTCGTGCCATTATTGCCGAGGAATGTCGTCAGACCGATACCCTCGATCTCATAGCCTCAGAGAATCATACGCATCCTGAGGTGCTCGCAACGAACGCGTCCGTGCTGACGGACAAGTACGCTGAAGGTTACCCCGGTCGTCGCTATTACGCAGGGCAGCAGCACTACGACAGCATCGAGCGGCTCGCAATCGAGCGCGCGAAGACTGTGTTTCGTGCCGAGCACGCTAACGTGCAGCCGCTCAGTGGGTCGCCGATGAACCAAGCTGTCTATTTCGGCCTTCTCAAACCTGGCGAGACGATCCTGGCTATGGATCTCTCACACGGCGGGCACCTGACGCATGGCTCACCGCTGTCACACATGGGAAAGATTTTTCGCTTTGTTCGGTATAAGACGAGCGGTGTTAACGGCGATATCGATATGGACGCGGTTCGCGCACTCGCGTTGGAGAACCGACCGAAGCTCATCCTCTGCGGGCACTCTTCGTATCCGCGAGAGATTGACTACGTGGCCTTCAAACACATCGCCGAGGATATTGGCGCACTCACCATGGGCGATGTCTCTCATCTGGGCGGCCTGATCGCCGGCGGTGTTCTGCGCAATCCGCTCGATGAAGGGTTCGATGTGATGACGACTACCACACACAAGACGCTGCGTGGGCCGCGTGGCGGACTCATTCTGTGCCGCACTGTCCATGCGAAGGCGATCGACCAGTCTGTGTTTCCGGGGCTACAGGGCGGGCCACACATGCACACTGTGGCGGGGATCGCGGTCGCGTTAAAGAAGGCCGCGACGCCCGAATTCGGAACCTACTGCAAGCAGGTGCTTGCAAATGCACGCGTCCTCGCTCGTGAACTCCTCCATCTGGGTGCAACACTAATTACGGGAGGCACCGAGAATCACTTGATGGTGGTCGACGTAATGAAATCCTACGGAATAACCGGTGCAGAGGCGCAAGGCCGGCTTGAGGCCGCTGGCATCGTTTGTAACAAGCAAGTCATACCCGACGATCCTCTTCCGCCCATGCGTGCGAGCGGTATCCGACTCGGGACGCCCGCTGCCACCACGCGCGGGATGAAGGAGCCCGAGATGAAAAGGGCGGCGATTTGGATCGACCGTGTACTGCGTGCGCCGATGGAGTTGGCCGATACGGGCGCCGTTTTGAGCGACGTACAGAACTTTAGCCGAGCGTATCCAGTTCCGACTCTAGTTTGAGCGGCAGAAAAGCGATCGTTCACGACAGGCGACAGGGGGTCAATGACGAACCCCGGTGCTGTACGCCTAACGAGTCTTTAAAGCTCCCCGGCATATGCGTTCCAGAAGTTCCGGGAACCCGATGCCGGCAGCTTTCGCAGCTTGTGGTAGAAGACTGGTTGCCGTCATGCCTGGAAGTGAGTTCGCTTCGAGGCACCAAGGATGCCCCTCAGCGTCCCGCCGGAAGTCGATGCGACTATAGGCGCCGAGTTTCAGTACGGCATGCGCGCGCAAGGCGTATGTCTGCATTAGGTCCGATTCCAAGGCGCTGATATCCGCCGGAAACACTTCCCGTGCACCGCCGACCTGGTACTTAGACTGATAGTCGAACACTTCGCCCGACGTAATGATCTCGCCTACGGGTAACGCCACGCCGTCGAGCACGCCGACGGTAAATTCACGTCCCTCAATAAAGCGTTCTAGGACCACCTCCGTGTCATACCGAAGCGCGTGCTCCACCGCGGCTTGCAACTGTGTCGGTTCGCGAACCACGCTCAGCCCGACGGTGGAACCTTGCTTGTTGGGCTTTACGACTGTGGGCCAACCAAGAGTCCTCTGCACCGTATCGCTAGTCGCCGGAGCCATCAGCCAGTCGGGTGTTGGTACATCTGCGGCGCGAAACAGCCGTTTGCTCAAGTCCTTGTCCATTGCGACGGCGCTCGCGATGTGATTGCTGCCCGTATAAGCCAAGCCAGCAAGATCAAGCATTGCCTGAATCCGACCATCTTCGCCCGCTCCGCCATGCAGTGCCAGGAACACGACATCCACCTCATGAACATCGAATGCGCCAGGAGACAGTGCGATGGCTCGTCCGCGTACGCGAGCAATCTCGCTATCCGACGGGGGTTCTGGAGCGACGCCCGCCGATAGCAGCCGTCGTTCATCCGTCGGCGCTAAGCGTCCAGTCGCCGTATCAATGGCGAACACCTCATGGCCGAGGCTGCGCAAAGCTGGAATGATCTGCGCGGCGCTCGCAATGGAGACATCGCGTTCTTCGCTGGTCCCGCCGAACAGTACAGCGACTTTCACAAACGTGTTTCAACCGGAGGTTCCAAGTTGCTGGGATAAATAGCGCTCCACCATGGGCCCCCAGATCGCGGATCCACCGGCCCCAAAAAAAAGACGATGCCCCTCGCCGTCGAACCGCCCGGGTTGCTCGAACTGTGCCTTGCCACCGCCGCGGGTGAAAGACTGATAAAGCGCTCTCGCTATGGGTGGAGCAAAGAAGCTATCGTTGGCCGCATAGACCCAGAGCATCGGCGTCGTGGCGGTCTGCCCGTAATGACCGGCCGCCTCAGCGAGCCGTTCGGGATGGCAGTTATTGTTCGGTCTGTCTTGCTGGTGGCCGCCGCGTCCACCGGCCATCACGATGAAGGCAATTACCTTCGGATGAGCCACGCTGTCATAGGCGATGGTTCCCCAACCGCCCGCGGACTGTCCGACGACCACTACGCCGTCGGGACGTACAAATGGGAGCGTTGTCAGAAAGTCGATTGCGGCATTGATATCGCGCGCCGTCTCAAGCCCAGCGTGATAATAGTCAGCCAGGTCGCATGGCCCGTAGCGCTCAGCCCAATCCCCGCCCGTAGCGCCGTACCCGCGCCGCAGCGGAAAGGCCACGACGTAGCCTCGCCTTAGAAACCACTGAGCCGCTTCTTGGTCGCAGCGACCGGGCTGCATCCCAGGCCTGTTCGCGGGGTCGGGCGGCGAGCCATGGTTGATGACGACCAGGCGCGCGGGCGCATCGGCTGCGGGTCGACAGACGCGCACCTGCATCAAAGTCGTGCGACCGGCTGCATCGCTCACCGGAGCCATGACAATCTGGTCCCCACCGTTAGCTTGAGCGACTCTGATTGGCTGAGCGCTAGACCCTGCGGCTGTCTGGTGCGCTTTGGCAGTCAGACAAGCGCACACGCTAAGGAGCATCGCAACTACCATCGTCCGGGCGTACATTATCTTTCTCCGATCACCAGCACGTCGGGTACCCCAATAAATGACTATCCTACCGGCCTCGGCTCACTCCAAGCCACCTAGGGGGATTCATGTTTGATCGTATTCATCGGCGGGCACCTCGTAGATTGGAACGCTCGGCGCTAGTGTTAGGACTCTTCTATTGTTGCTCGGCAAGTTTCGCCGCAGACAAAGTGCTCGTGCCGCAGATTCAAGGTGAGTGGTGGCAGGTTGCCGGCAGTCCTGACCTTGGCGAGTACACCACCGAAAAACAGCAGCCTGTGGATTTCGCGATCTGGCAGGCTGCCGATGGAACCTGGCAGCTTTGGTCATGTATTAGAGCGACCTCCTATCCGGGCGCCACTCGACTCTTTTATCGATGGGAGAGTGGTCGGCTGACCGATAGCAATTGGAAACCGATGGGAATCGCCATGACGTCGGATACCTCGCTGGGCGAGATGGAAGGGTATCTACAGGCGCCCTACGTCATGAGGTATCACGGTGAGTTTCTCATGTTCTACGGCGACGGCAATCAAATTGCGCTCGCCAAAAGCAAAGACGGGAAGACGTTTGAGCGTCGCCTGATGCCGGACGGCAAGGTTGGCATGTTCACAAACGGTGTCGGTACTCGAGATCCCGATGTGCTACGCATAAAAGGTCTATTTTACCTTTACTACTCAGCAAACTCGGGAGCCGCTCTTGCGAGCGGCGACCTGCAAGGGCCCGTCGACCGAAAGAGTCTGGAGGCGAATCCCAATGCAGACTACCTCAGGACTTCGAAGGATCTTGTGCATTGGAGCGCGTCAAAAAGAGTTGCTTTTGGAGGAGCAGCAGGCACCGGACCATGGTCAGCGGAGTGCCCATTCGTCTATTTTCATAAAGCATCGGGCTATTACTATTTATTCCGAACGCAACACTACGGCGAGAATGCCCAGACAAACGTCTATCGGTCGAGAGATCCGACGGATTTTGGGATCGATGACGACAGATACTTAGTAGAGACTCTGCCTGTTGCTGCGCCGGAAATTATTGAATCTGGTGGACAGTTATATATAGCGGCATTGCTACCCAGCTTGAAGGGCATACAGATCGCGAAGCTCACGTGGGTTCCTAAACCATAGGCCAACCGTGTAAGTCAGATGGGTCGGCCCGTGACCGGCGGCTCGGGACGCTCCCCTTCAAAGACGGTCCTATACACGAAGCCCGCGACCACCGCCCCGACCAGCGGGAAGACCCAAAACAACCAGAGTTGGTCAAGCGCCCAACCGCCAACGAAGACAGCCGGTCCGGTGCTGCGCGCTGGGTTGACCGACGTGTTCGTCACGGGGATGCTGATCAAGTGAATGAGCGTAAGTGCGAGCCCGATGGCAATCCCCGCGAAACCCACGGGCGCACGCAGATGCGTCGCTCCCAGAATCACGATCAGAAACATGAAAGTCATCACCATCTCGCAGATCGCGCCGGAAAGCATCGAGTACTGCCCTGGAGAGTGCTCGCCGTAGCCATTGGCAGCGAAGCCGTTCGCGAGGCTGAAATCCGCCTTGCCGCTCGCGATCAGGTAGAGCACCGCGGCGCCGGCAATTCCGCCTGCGACCTGCGCGATGATGTAGGGCACAACGTGCGTGGCAGGAAAGCGTCCTCCAGCCCACAGTCCGATCGAGACGGCGGGATTGAAATGTCCTCCGGAGATGGGGCCGAGCGCGTATGCCCCAGTGAGCACTGTGAGCCCAAAGGCGAAGGCCACGCCGGTGAAGCCGATACCTAGGCCCGGAAAGGCCGCGGCCAGAACGGCGCTGCCGCAGCCACCGAGGACAAGCCACAATGTACCGACGAACTCAGCTGCAGTCTTCGAAAGCATGGCGAATCTCCCGGAATCTGTTAGACATGGTAGCGTAGTCCGATAGAGTCGTCGCGCGCGAGGTCGAAGCAGCGTAAGCAGAAGTTCGCCATCGATGACTTTCGCTGGGACGGTGCACGGCAACACTATGTCGGGTTCGGTAAACATGGGCGAATACGAGCCCGCTACCTGGATGGTGATGCGGTGAAGTGCCTGATTGCCGGCGCGGCCCTGGCATTTCTGGTTGCAAGCGCTTCGTCACAGTCATTACCCGCCTACGATCTATTGCTGCGGGGTGGCCATGTCATCGATGCCAAAAACCATATCGATGCGATCGTGGATGTTGCCATAAAGGATGGACATATCGCTCGCGTGGGCCCTGGCCTCAATTCTGGCGATGCCATAAAAACCATTGACGTGCGCGGGCTCTATGTCACGCCAGGCCTGATCGACCTGCATGTCCATGTCTATAACGGGACCGGCGAGCGTCGGTCCTATGCTGGCGATCTCAGTGTGCCGCCGGATGGTTTTACCTTCCGTAGCGGTGTCACCACAGTGATCGATGCGGGCTGCTCGGGCTGGCGCAATTTCGAGGATTTCAAGGATCGCATCATCGACCGTTCCAACACCCGCATTCTGGCGATGCTCAATATCGTGGGTTCGGGCATGCGTGGCGACCGCTATGAGCAGAACACTTTCGACATGGATGGCGAGCTCACCGCCAAGATGGCGGCGCGCTATCCTGGTCTTATTGTTGGCATCAAGACCGCCCATTTCCTCGGACCAGAATGGACCCCGGTGGAGCAGGCGGTGATCGCGGGCACGCGTGCCAACATTCCCGTAATGGTGGTTTTTGGTGCCGATCGGCCGACGCGGCCGCTGTATGACCTTTTAACGAAAAAGCTTCGTCCCGGCGACATCTATACCCACATGTACTCGGGACTGCGGCAGGAACAGGACCCGCGGACGCTTGGTCCCAGCAAAGCCTTTGTGGAGGGCCGAGCCCGTGGGCTCTATTTCG
>JBEKWD010000106.1:0-7392 GCA_049513435.1 Steroidobacteraceae bacterium
AGTCATCAAGCTAATCGAGGATGAGTTCCCGAATGCCCTACGCGCAGCCAGCTACCGCATCATCGACGCGGACGCGGAGCATCCTGTAGCGCTGCTGCGCACTGTCGATGCTGATGCTGCACAGCTCGAACACCGCCACCAGGCCGAGATAGCACGGCTTACTGCGGTTGCGACCGCGCAGCCCGATTCGCTCTTCAACCTCGACGCAGCCGACGCGTACGAATGGACCCTGTACCACCTGATCCAGCACGAAGATGTGATCAAGAACGTGCTGTTCCCGATCAGCTATTTCCGCGCCAACGGCTCCGACTGGAAGGCGGACGGGACCGCACGGCCGAAGTACTACGACATTGGCGTCACCGACTACACGGGCGACGTCAATGACCGCACCCTGTCCCTGATCGCAGACGTGCCGCCGACGGGCGAGCACGCCGGCATCCGGCGTCTGCTGGACATGGCGGTTGTCATCCGCAGCAAAGATGCCGGCATCAACCGACTGGTATTCGACATCGTGTTCAACTCCGCCGCCGACTACGAGTCGGCTCTCACGTCCAACGTGTTCTCCAAGAGCAACGTCGCGCGTCTCCTCGGACTGCCCGAGGAACGCGTCGTCGGGACCTTCTTTGTCGACAGCTGCAACGCGATCAAGCTCACGATCGACCGCCCCAACATCTCCGCCTCACTGGACGAGCACGATGTGTTCGGCGCGCAGCAGCAGGCGGTGGTCGAGGCCCTCAGCGTGCCCGTCTACGCAGACCGCCTGGCGCGCGCTTCGTCGTTCTGACCTCACTGACCGGTTTGGAGTAAAAATCATGAGTCTGACTGTTATCGAGCACGTGCTCAGCCGCCTACACGATATCGGCATCCGCGATGTCTTCGGGGTACCTGGTGATTACGCGTTCCCTGTAAACGACGCCATCTGCAACAGCGAACTGGTGAACTGGGTGGGCTGCTGCAATGAACTCAATGCCGCCTATGCCGCCGACGGCTATGCGCGCATCAAGGGCGTAGCGGCGCTCTGTACGACCTACGGGGTTGGCGAGCTCAGTGCCCTGAACGGCATTGCGGGTGCCTGCGCGGAGCATCTGCCGGTGTTTCACCTAGTTGGCACGCCGAACACGGCCACTCAGGCGGGCCGGGCCGCGATGCACCACACCCTGGGCAACGGTGAGTACAACTTGTTCCAGCACATGGCGGATCCTGTGGTCTGTGCCTCGGCGGTGCTCACTCCGCAAAATGCTGTGCACGAGACCGAACGGCTCATCGCCGCGGCCTTATTCCATCGGCGACCGGTATATATGGCCTTCCCGGCCGACCTTGCCACCGTGCCGGTCATAGGCTCTGCCGCGGCCATTCCCCCGGCTGCCAGTGACCCCGCGTCACTGGCAGCCGCAGTGGAGGCGGTGGCCAAGACACTCGAGAGTGCGCAATCGGCATGTGCATTGCCTGGGATCCTGGTCAAGCGCGCCGGTCTCACCGCGCCGCTACAGGCACTCATCGACCGTTCGGGCCTGCCGTTCGCAACCATGTTCATGGACAAGTCCGTTCTTGATGAGCAGCAGGCGGGTTATGTCGGCATGTATGACGGCGCGATCATGACTCCCGCCGTGCGCGAGTTTGTCGAGGGCTGCGATGTCGTGCTCGCGATTGGCACTTTGATGAGCGACTTCAACACGGGTGCCTTCACGTCGCGTCTGGATCCAAAGCGTGTCATCACCATCGGACATCATCGTACGCAGGTGGCCGGCAAGACCTATCAAAGCGTCGAGATGGCAGATCTCATACCCGCACTGGCCGCACGCGTGCAGGAGCGGCGGTGGCCCCGAATCCCGCTACCACCCACAGCCACCTCGACGGCAACTGGCAATGCGCCGCTCGATGCGAGCAATCTGTATCCCCGCTGGGCACAATTCATTCGCCCCGACGACATCCTGATCGCCGAGACCGGCACTGCGTCCATGGGACTGGGTTTCGCGCACATGCCGCGCGGCGCGTCCTTCCACAACCAGACCTTATGGGGCTCTATTGGCTGGGCCACTCCAGCGGCCTTCGGCGCGGCTGTCGCCGCGCGCGACAAGCGGGTGGTTTTGGTTACCGGCGAAGGATCACACCAGCTGACGGCGCAGGAGATCAGCCAGTTCGGGCGACAGGGCCTTACCCCGATTGTGTTTGTGCTGAACAACTCCGGCTACCTCATCGAGCGTCTGCTCTGCAAGGACCCCGGGATTGCCTACAACGATCTTGCGCCCTGGGACTATGCGGCGCTGCCTGCTGCATTCGGCTGTAAAGACTGGATTACTGCGAAGGTGCGCACCTGCGCAGAACTAGATGCAGCGCTTAAGCAGGCCGCAGGCGCGCGCACGGGCGTCTACATCGAGGTGATCACTGATCCCAATGCGGCGTCCGAGCTCGCACTGAAGCTGCACGACAGCATGAAGACACTGTACCGCAGCTAATAGTCAGCGCAGTGAGAGCGAAAGAGAGTCGAAATACATCGGGTTTTCATATTATTCTTGCGCGCTAGGACAATCACCGCAAGCAAATACACTGCATATCCGAACGACAAAAATCAAAGGAGTGGTTTTCGATGTCGCATACAGTGACCTGCGTGCTCAAGATTTGAAGAATTAAGCCTATGCGCAGACTCATTTGGCCGTTGTTCTTCCTCGCATGCGCGAGTGCCGAGGCGCAGGGAAGCTTCTATTCCGCCGCCGATCTCGACCTTGCACACTACGCCGATGGGCAGTTGCTACGCTCGGAGGCGATATCTGAGGCACCCGATGCCGCGACGGCCTACCGCATTCTGTATCGATCGGAGGGTTTGCACGGCGAGCCCATCGCGGTCTCGGGCATCGTGATTGTTCCTGCGCAGCCGGCCAATCAGACGGCGACCCCGATCATCGCGTGGGCACACCCGACGACAGGTGTCGTGCCGGCCTGCGCGCCCTCACTCGCGCGCGTGTTCTTCGAGTCGATACCGGGTCTGCATGAAATGCTTCAGCAGGGCTATGTCATCGCGGCCACAGACTATCCTGGCCTCGGGACACCCGGTCCGCATCCCTACCTCGTCGGCGTGAGTGAAGGGCGTGCCGTACTGGACTCGGTACGGGCTGCGCGATCGATGACGGGCGCAGGCGCCGCGTTCGCGGTGTGGGGCCACTCGCAGGGCGGGCACGCCGCGCTTTATACGGGAATGTTGGCGGCGGACTATGCACCTGAGCTCACACTGGTGGGCGTAGCTGCTGCTGCGCCCCCCACAGAACTGGCCGCATTGATGACGGATGACCGCGGCACACCCGGCGGCACGAACGTTACCGCGATGACGCTCTGGTCCTGGTCGCAGATCTACGGGGCGCCTCTCGCCAATCTCGTCACCCGGCAGGGCATGTCCGCGATGGCATCCTTGGCCAATGAATGCATCGAGCGGTTTTTCGATGTGATTACACGGCGCGGCCCTTCCAAAGCGCTCGCTCGAAGCTTTCTGAAGGTCAACAATGTCTCGGATCTGGAACCCTGGCGGAGCTTGCTGCGCGCCAACACGCCGGGACCGCTGCCGGCAAATGTCCCGCTCTTCCTCGCACAGGGTACCGACGACACGCTGGTGCTGCCCGTGGTCACTCAGGCCTACATGCAGGAGCTGTGCAAAGCCGGAAACGTGGTGCAATGGCATCCGGTCGATGGGGTCGGGCACTTGTTCGTGGCGCGCGACAGTGCCAGTGCAGCGGTCGCTTGGATAGGGGCGCGCTTCGCCGGAACGCCTGCGCCGAACGACTGCCAGGAGTGAAGCGAGCTATGGCTAAAAAAGGCAGCCAAAAGAATTTAGGGAGATGGGAGATGGGCATGAATAGATTCGTATTTCTTCTATTGATTGCTGCAGCTGTTGTTGTGGGCGGCTCCCGCGCCACGGCTCAGGGCGTGACCTCGTCCAATCTGGATAGTCCGCCTCTCTATGTTGGTAAATTCAAGCCCGTTGAGGAAGCCCCCGAGGGCTTCGGCCCGCTGCACGCTCTGAACTCCGACATCCGACACATGAAGTCGAGTGAAAACGCTGCGCGGCTATCGTCCGCGCTCATCGCGGCACTGGTGAAGCGTGGAGCACGGGCCGAAAAGCTGCCCACGGATGTGGCCCTGCGGCCGCGATCAGGCTGGATAATTCAGGGCATCTTTTACGCCTTGGACCAGAACAGTCGCTTGATTTCCGTTCCGTTGTTGAGCAAGCAGACGGGCCCAAACGTGGAAGTTAGCGTGACCGTCGCCGACGGTGCGAAGAACCCGGATGCTCCGTTTGCTGTCATCGGCAACGATGCGATACTGAAGGGACAGGGAACTGCCGTGAGCTGGAACCCGTACGTCGCAGCAGCGAAATTTGTGGTCCATCAAGCGCAGGGAGAGGACTCCCTTCAGCTTCTTGCGGATCAAGTTGCCCAAAAGATTCTCGATGAGCGCCAAAATCTCCTCATGCATGATGCACCACCGGGCGGCGGATCGAACCATTGATAGGGGGTAGCCATGCGTCGAATTCTCATTTCAATCGTTGTCCTGCTTCTCATCGGCGTCGGTTGGTACGTCCATGAGCACCCAAGCGATTACGGAACATCAAGATTCTACGCAAACGAGACTTATCATTTCGAAGCACTTCGTGTCTTGAACGACACTTCCGTGGTCGGTGGTGACCCAAACGAAGTGCTGCAAACCATTGCAAAGGTCAAGGCGGCCGATGCGGACGGCTGGTATGACGCGTGGATGGCCGAAGGAGACAGGCTCGTAGATCTGGCGCAACGCACGACCGATCCGATTTCGAAAGGCCGCGCTTTGCTACGTGCGCACAATTACTACCGATCATCGGACTTCTTCCTCTTGCCTGATGATCAGAGACGAGCTGGAGCATGGAAGAAAAACGTCGACACATTTTATCGAGGCTTGGACGTGTTGAGGGTGCCCTATGAGCGCATCACGGTCCCCTATGGAAATTCCCACCTGGATGCGGACTATTACCCCGGTCCTTCCGGCTCGGAGAATAAGCCTCTAATCCTGACCGTCACGGGCTATGACGGAACACGCCAAGAGATGTATTTCTCCATCGTCGCTGCGGCGCACGATCGAGGGTACAGTGTGCTGGCCTTCGACGGTCCCGGGCAAGGCTCGGCCCTGCGCGATCGAGGGCTAACCATGACACCGCAATGGGAGAAGCCTACGGGTGCCGTACTCGACACTTTCATGGCATCTCACTCCAAGCCCGCCAGCATCGTGTATCTGGGTGAAAGCCTCGGTGGTTACCTTGCCCCGCGGGCTGCCGCATTCGATCCGCGTATCAATTGGGTTGTGTCGCAGGATGTCTTTTTCGATGGAGGCGAAGCGGCTGACAAGGGCACTAAGCCATTCGTCAAGTGGCTGATGGATAACAACCACTACGGAATCCTGAGTTTTCTGGTCAAGTTGCAACACGATCCCGGTGCAAGGTGGAATAGGGAAAACGGCATGTGGGTATTTGGAGTCAAGCATCCCTGGGATGTCTCAACGGCCTTTAGGCAGTACACGCTGGCGCCGGTGGCATCAAAGATAACTGGCGACGTTCTGATCCTCGTGGGGGAACACGATCACTTCGTGACGCCGGACCAGGGCGAGAAGTACAAGGAGAGTCTCACGCATGCACGCAGCGTAACGATGGTTGTTTTTGATAATGCATCCGGGGGCGCCGAGCATTGCCAGGTAGGGGCACCGAGCCTGTGGCAAGCGGCGTTCTTTGACTGGCTTGCACAGAAATTTGAAGTAGCGCAACCGGCGCAGCCACCCACCTGAGGGCTTATCAGAACTTCCGCGCGTTGAGCGTGGTCGGTTGACGATTGATCTTTAGCCAATCTCAGTGAATGCGATAGCCAATACCCGCAAGCGATGCTGGGAGTACGATTGGGTCGTCGAATTTGACATCCGTCGTGCGTTCGATGAGCTCGACTGGGACCTGTTGAAAAAGGCGATTGCGAAGCACGCAAAGGACCCTTGGTGTTTGCTGTACATCGAACGGTGGGTCCTTCCCGGATGCCCTGCACTCGGGAGGTACATAAAAGTCCAATATACTAGACTTATACGGCAATAATACAGTATAGTGGACTGATGAACTTGCAATCCATTGGCCATCTCATCGCTGAGCGGCGGCGTGCCAAAGGCCTGACGCTCACTCAACTAGCCGCTCAAGCAGCGGTCGGCCGCTCAACCTTGGCGGCCCTCGAGACCGGTAAGCTGCCCGAACTCGGACTGGAACGCGTAGCTCGGCTGTGTGCCGCCGTCGATCTTGTGCTCGAGGCCCGGCCGCTGTCGCTCAACCAGCCCTTGATGGCGCATCGGCATCTCTCCGAGGCGGCCGGCCGCGAGCTCACCAAGGCCGCTATTGATGACATCATCACCCGGGGCACTATTAGTACCTGGCGCAAACTAATTCAAGCGATGAACGCCGATAAGACCGGTCGCATTGCCCGTCGAGTGACTGAACTGGCTCAAACGCTCGGTAAGCGAGACCCGAAAGCGCGAGCCTTTGCCGCACTATTGCGCAAGCTCCCACGCAAACCGCACGACGCTGACGCCGAGTGACCAAGAAAACGGAAATCCCCGACTGGGAAACCCTCCTGGCGCATGCCGCGCTGCTGCAGGCGAAAATACCCGCGGCCATCCTTGTGGGAGGCACGGCTGCTGCCGTGCACGCAGGCCATCGCATTTCATTTGACCATGATCACGTGGTCAAAGATCTGGCAAAGAACTACGACGCGGCCATTCGCGCCCTAGAATCCATCGCCGGCTGGCACACGCACCGTCGGGTAAAGGGCAAAATGGTGCTGGGAAATGTCAACAGGATCGCTGCCGGACTGCGCAACCAGCGGCGCTCTGCGCCGCTCGAAACCACCGAGGTCGTTGTTCGAGATGGGCGCCGTCTTCGATTGCCAACGATCGAGGAGACGCTGCGCATCAAGACCTTTCTCGTGGTTGATCGCAATGCCACGCGAGATTATCTCGACGTTGCGGCACTTTCCCACCATATCGGCCTAAAAAAAAGCGCGGCAGCGCTCGAGCGCATGAATGAACTCTATGCCGAGTTTAGGGACGACGCTGGCGACCTGCTCACCGCCGTCGTCGTCAAGCTATCACTACCCGATCACTATGATCTCTCCGATATTGATCTGTCGGAATACAAAGGCATCGTTGCGCCTTGGAATGACTGGCGTGCCGTTCAGGCGCAATGCGCGTCTCTCGCCGCAGCGTTGGTGGCGTCGCCCCGCTTGTAGACGTCTCTATTGTCGATATCATCGACCCGCAGGGGCTACAGACATGGAATGGAACTTATGAGTCGAGCAGCGAAGGACACCAGCGAGGCCCCACGGGAAAGTCCTTGGCAGATCATGC
>JBEKWD010000107.1:0-7391 GCA_049513435.1 Steroidobacteraceae bacterium
GCTCGCCGGGAACATAGTCCGGTCCTTCGCGCACGTAGTGCCCCACGGTGGAGGCGGCATCGCCGGTCGGTTCAGGCGGGTTGGCAATCTCTCGCAGCGGGATGCCATAGGCGCCCCAGCCACGCTTGAACTTCCCCGTATCGGAATCATGGACCACGATGCGGTTGTTGAGATAGCCGTCGGCGATATAAACCTCATGCGCCGCGCTATCGACCTCAATCCCGGCGGGTTCACCCAGCATGCTGGTGTCGGCATTGTCGCGGGGCGCATGGGTAGGGTGGCCGATTTCCAAAAGCTGTCTACCGTCAGCGGTGAACTTGAGCACTTGGCGGTCACCGGGCGCGTTGCCCCCGATCCAGACATTGCCGGCCTTGTCCACCCACAGAGCATGTTCGGATTGCGGCCAGTCCGGGACAAAACCCTGTCCGCCCCAGGATCTCAGGATGTTGCCTTCGGTGTCGAACTCCAGAACCGACGGCATGCGGTCAGCGAGGGCCAGTTCGTGCTTCACGCCCTGCTCGTCCACTGAATAGGGCAACGCGCGCTGCAGCACCCAGATGTGATCGTGGCTGTCTACGGCAAGGCCACCGATCTGCCCGATGACCCAGTGGTTGGGAAAGGGCTTGGGCCAGGACGGATCATTTACATAGTGGGGAATATCCCCCTCGCCGCTCCTGGCCTGTGTCGCTGGACCGAACGTCGCAGCGATAAAGACAAGTCGGGCTGCCAGAAATCCGAAACCGCGCAGCTTGCCGAACCTCATGCGATGAGAACCTGGGTCAACACCAACTGCTTTTCAATCTCACTCTCTGGTGGCTTCGCGGTCAATCGTTGAGCATTGGCACTTCCTTCAAAGGTCGCCGGCCGGGCAGCGCCTGGAGAAATGCAAAGATATCGGTCAGATCCTTGTCGAGCAGAAGTGTTTCTGGATAAGCCGGCATGTCGTTCACCGGATTGCGGACCTGTCTCTTGAACGCCGCGAAGGGCAGCCTGGTTTGCGCGAGAATTGGGGCCGGCCCGGTCATCAAACCGCCCTGGCCCACGCGGCCATGACACTGATAGCAGCCATCGGCGAGATACACCTTGCGACCATTGGCAGCGTCGCCTTTAGACGTATCCTGTGCCCAAACCGCCGGTGCGGCTGAAAAGCTCAGCACTCCAACACTCATCGCGACGGCGCCGTACAGGCACAACCTGTTCATCGCCGTCACTCCTATCTCGGCTCCACAACGGTATCAACGAGCGCCGGTTGACCTTTCCTGACCACTGCAAGCGCGCGCATCAGCGCCGGTGCCAGAGTCTTCGGATCGGTGATCGGCCCCTCAGAATAGACACCCATGCTCTTCGCCATCATGGCGAAATCGATATTCGGGTCGGTGATCGTGGTGCCGATATGAGCGTTCTCGAGGCCGCGGCCGTGACGATTGGACATCGCTTGCACATACATTAACTCCTGGTGCCAGGCGCGGTTGTTGTGCATGACATAGAGGATCGGTATTTGATGATGAGCCGCGGTCCACAGCGTGCCAGGCCCCATCATCAGGTCACCGTCACCCTGAATGGCCACAGAGAGCCGGCCGTATTTTTTGTTGGCCAGTGCCGCGCCCAACGAGGCCGGCGCGTTATAGCCAACCCCTGCGCCGCCCGACGTGCCGATCCAGCGATAATGCTTATCGAAATTCCACAACCGGTGCGGCCAAGTGACACGAATACCAGTTCCCACCAGCGACCAGTCGTCATCTTTGATCTGGTGGTAGAGTTCAGCGCAGAGGCGCGCGAGTGTAATCGGGCTCGCATCCCAGCCGATCGTCGCATCGGCCTTCCACCCTTCCACCATGGTGTTGTGAATGTCTGCGAGCCTCTTACCGCGCGCTTCGAATACCGATTTGCGATCCGCACCGATAAGACGTCTCACCTGATCGGTCAAAGAGGGCAGCGTCTCTTCACCGTCTGCGGCAATTGCGAGATCGACGTCCTGGTAGCGCTGGAATTCCTGATAGTTGCTCTTGGTGAAGAGATCCCGCACACCGATACTGATCGTCCGGACGTTGGGCCGTGTGATCAGTCGCGCGCGACGAACGATCCGGTCGCCGAAGGCGTGAACTGCGGCCCAATAGTCATTGAGCTCGATGCCCAGAATAAGGTCGGCCTGGGAAATCACGGTTCCGCTGCGGCCGGTATGGCACAGAGGATGCCGGGTCGGAAAATTCGAACGCCCGCCAATATCTACCACCGGGCATTGCAATGTTTCGGCAAGCTCGATCAGGTGTGTCATGCCCGCAGGCGTCCGCGCCAGGCGATCGACAATGATCACCGGGCTTTCTGCCTTGACCAGTTGCTGGGCGGTGTCTGCTATCGCTCCGGCCTCTCCCTGCGGCGCGGCCACGCGCGAAAGCTTGGGAATACGTAGCGCAGCGCGATCGGGGATGGGGTTCTCCTGCATCTCGCTGTCAACCGAAAGCAGGACCGGCGCCATAGGAGGCGTCATGGCAATCTTGTAGGCACGAACCGCCGACTCGGCGAAATGCTGAAGCGAGCCAGGCTGGTCGTCCCATTTAACGAAATCGCGCACGATAACTGCCGGATCGATCGCCGAATGCGCTGACTCGAAGGAAAGCCCCCTCATGGTGGCGTCCACTGTGTTGCCGACAATCATGTAAACCGGGACCTGGTCGCAGAAAGCGTTGTAGAGAGCCATCGAGGCGTGCTGGAGCCCAACGGTACTTTGTGCCAGGACCAGAAGCGGCTTGCCTTCGATCTTGGCATAGCCATGCGCCATCGCCACCGCGATTTCTTCGTGCGTACAACTGATCATCTCAGGCTTCTTGTTCACGCCGTAATTGATGATGGCCTCGTGAAGACCTCGGAAAGTTGAGGCCGGCGTCTGCGTGACGTAATCGAAATCCAGGGCTTTGAGCACATCAAGCATGAAGTCGCCGCCGCTGGACGACTGCTGCACCGGATCGGCCGGCGGCGGCATCGTTTCGGCAACAACATCGGGCAATGGCGCTGCGCTGCCCGCTGCGGGAGGTGTGGCGGGTTGCACGGCGGCAGGCGCCGCGGCCCCCAGTGCCGCACTGGCGGCCGCGGCCCCCTTCAGAAAGCTCCGTCGACCAATGGCGTCGTCGCGATTGCGCATTGACATATAGTCCTACTCTTTCTCATGCAGCTGTCAATAAATGTGGGTTGCTGCCGGATGCGGCTATGCGGATGTCGCCCGGCAGGATGTTGCGTCAGCTAAACATGGCACGCCACCCGAAAGCACGGGTCCAAAGTTGATGCAGGGTCGCCTTGACAGAAATAGACTAGTCTGTAGACTAGTCGTCATTCAGGAGGCTACTGCGTGAAAATCGAAATCGGCGCCTATGAGGCCAAAACCAAGCTGCCCGAATTGTTGCGTCAGGTCCAGGCGGGCAAACAATTCACCATTACCAATCGCGGCAAAGCCATCGCTGACTTGATCCCGAGCGAATCGCTCGTAGCGAAAGACCCTGCGGCGGCCATCGACAAGTTCCTGGCGTTTAAGAAGCTAAATCCGGTGCGCGCGAAAATCAATATTAAGGCCTTGATCGAAGAAGGTAGGGAGTGACGTTCGTACTCGACGCCTCGGTGGCGCTGTCCTGGCTGCTGCGGGATGCGGACGCGCGGGAGGCGGCGTACGCCTTTGCTGTGCTGAAGGCACTGCGCGCCGGAGGAATCGCCGCCTCGGTACCGATGACCTGGGGACTGGAAATTGCCAACGTGCTCGCACGGGCAGAGCGCAAAGACCAAATCACCGAAGCACAAAGCGAGTCGTTTCTCGAGATGCTCCAGGCGACGCGGATCGAGGCGGATTCCGCCACCTTCACCCAGGCACTGACCGACACTCTGCACCTGGCGCGTCGGCACCACCTGTCCTCTTACGATGCATCGTATCTGGAACTGGCCCTGAGAGCCGCGCTACCACTGGCGACCTTGGATGAGGACCTGCGTCGCGCCGCCCAGAAGGCGGGCGTCAAACACTTCAAGGCCTCATGACAACGACTCTGGTTCGCCCGACCTCCCCTACGCCCCGGTAACCTCGGGGAAATTGTAGATTGACGAGCAGCGTCCGAACCGCGCGAACGAACGCCCTGAACTTGACTTACAAATTACAGCGGAGCAATAGCCATGACGAAAATTTCATCCGGGATGACAGTGATCGCTGCGGTAGCGCTCGCCGTCTTGGCTACCGGGGCAGAGATTTCCGCCCAGGACAAGTACACCCTAAAAGTGCCCAATGGGCTCGCATTCTCTGAGTTCAGGGGATACGAAGGCTGGCAGGTAATCTCTATCAGTTATAACGGAGGGCTGTTGGCGGTGATTCTCGGCAATCCCGCGATGATCGACGCGCGCAAGGCCGGTATTCCCGGCAACGGCAAGCCGTTCCCCGACGGCGCCAAGATGGCGAAGATCCATTGGAACCCGAAAACCAATGAGATCGCCCCCGGTCCGCCGCTGGTGCCCAATACCCTCCATGACATTGATTTCATGGTGAAGGATAGCAAGAGGTTCGCGGACAGCGGCGGATGGGGATATGGAGAGTTTGAGTATGACGCCGCGTCCGATACGTTCAGGCTCGGCACGCAGTCGGACCAACCGCCACAGCAGAACGACGCCAAGTGCGGGTTCGCGTGCCACACGATAGTCAAGAATCAGGACTACGTTTTCACCGGGTACCCCAAGAGGTGACGCTACCGCGAGATCCGGTCTATTAGTTCACCCGCGGGCCGCTGTGCTTCCGCTTATCTGCGGCCGCGGCTCGCGTCAATGCTCCAGGCACCCCCGCCCGCAACGGACAGAAACAGGAAGACAAAGCAGTAGAGGACCGCCTCCTCTCCTCTGTTGAGCGCCGGGCTGAAGAAGTGGCCTTGCGGTGCATGCGCGATGAAATAAGCCACCGCCATTTCTCCGGAGAGAATGAATGCCACCGGCCGGGTGAATAGGCCAAGCAGCAGCAACAGACTTCCCGCGATTTCGAGCACTCCGGCGAAACCGATGAGTGACAGCGCGCGCAGCGAGTCGAATTCGGCGACATGCGGCACGTGGAATAGCTTGGCCGTCCCGTGCTGTAGGTATAAGAATGCCGCGACGAGGCGCAGTGCGGCCAGCGCGCGCGGATTCCAGATATCAAAGAAGCGTTGATCGAGCGCCATGTTGGGTTCCCGTTGCGTCTCGGTCCTTACCTAATATTAGGGCTGCAATATTAGAGCTGCGTGAGCGCCCGCACCCTATTTTGCCGAGGGCTGAGCTGCCGAAAGCGGCTCGGAATCGGTCAGGTACATCTGCATCGTGAGGCTGACACGGCCCTGGAGGAGGTGCCCGGCATACACCGCGCCGTTCCTAAGGAGCGCCACAACACAATGGGCGTGCACCACCGGATTGCCGTTACTATCGCGGACGATGTTGCCGGTAAGTGAGGCGACCTCCATCTCCTCATTGAGCCTTACGATCTTGAAGGCCTTTTTCGGGCGATCGGACCAGCCGATCACCGCTGAATCCAGCGCTCCGATCGCCGTGAATTGGGCATCCGTCAGATGATTTTTCGCGGCGAAATCCTCAAGCCCGGCTCTCACGTCGTCGCCTTTGACAAATTCGAGGTGAAAGATGCGCGTCCTGGGGCTGAGCTCCGTGGCTGTCAGGCCGGGGGCCGTTCCCGCCGGCATGGACGCCTGCGTCGCGTATTCCGGCGCGGGCGCTTGATCTTTGGCGCGGACACCGCTTACGAAAGTGGCGGCAAGGATCAGGGCAAGCACAGACGACCGCATAGCAGCTCTGTTATTTGGCTTACTTCCGCCATTTTACATTCGGTCGGTAGACTGTCGCGCGCCCGAATGTATCACTCCTTTACCCGACGAGAACAGTAGGCTCATTAGCGCTCAGGATCAGCACATATCCATCGTTGAATCGACCGCTACGACAAATTTGTCTTGCGGGAGATATTTAACGTCACAACATCATCGCAACATACCCGTCGTTGATACCTTGGCGGCAATCCCACGCCATGTGTTTGTCGATGTTACCAACGAGATCCGTTGATCGTGCGCTTCACGACGAGGTTAAGGACCTTTCGGAATCAGGCGCCTCGGCAGCGATGTGCCCGAAGATCAATTAGGTGACAATGTGTCGATGTTCGCGGGCCAGATCCGCGATCCCTTCGTAATTGCGCGCAGTTTCAAGATCATACGATGTGTCGTGCACGTAGTTTCGTGCTATTGCGCAACTGACGCGATAGTGCGGTAGCGTCCCGACGGCGCCGACCTATGGGCGTTTAATGCAGCGTAGTAGGTGAGCGGAGGATTATATGTATATGGGTAGCACGCTTGGGGCCCTTCTCCTCGTACTCTCTATTATTTATGTCGTGCGATGATCGCCCAGATCAATAGTCGGCGATCGATAAAGACAAATTCGACTCGCTACAACCGCTGTTAAAAGTGCGCGCCTCTTGCGCGAGTGCTTTCAAATATTGCCGCTCTTTTTTAAAGTTAACCCGCCAACTAGCGACGCTCTATGGGTCGCGTTCACTCTTTACTGCGAGTTATTGTGTGCGTATCCGGCCACACGCCGCTTGCGCTTGCATTCCGGTCTCCGGCCCTGCTGCAGGACAGCGGACGCATTTGAAGTTGTCGCGAGTTCTGTGTTGATTGCAAGGCTTTACGAACCATTTGTAACTTTAGCTATTTCTTTTGATCGTACACGGCACATGCTCAACGTGAGGTCCATACTCCGCCCCCCAGCCGCATACGAGCTGAGTTGGCCAGCGAATTCTTGCTGGCTATACGTTAAGGCCTAAACTTATGAATCAGTCATCCAGCACTTCTGCGAGCCAACATGGCAGCACGAACTACACGGCACCTTCGAGGAACATCATCGATACGGCGATCACAGCGGGCAATTTCACCACGCTGCTCGCTGGCATTAAAACAGCGGGCCTAACCGATAAGCTGACGGGGAAAGGCCCGTTCACGGTATTTGCGCCAACCGATGAGGCGTTTAAAAAGCTTCCGGCCGGTGCGCTTGAGGCGCTGTTGAAAGACTCCGCAAAGCTCAAAGCCGTGCTGAGCTATCACGTGGTCGCGGGTCATATGTTGGCAAAGGACGTGAAGTCAGGGGAAATGATGACCCTCCAGGGTAGTCCGCTGACCGCGTCGGTATCGTCCTCGGGCGTGCACGTCAATGGAGCTCACGTCAAGCAGGCCGACATCGTTGCAACAAATGGCGTGGTCCATGTGATCGATGCAGTCATCATGCCGAAGAACTGGCAATTACTGGCGGCCGCTGCCTGACGATCGCCTGTCGCCTAGCATTTCGGCGCACCGAAAGGCTCTGTTCGCAGGGCCTTTCGTTTTCCATCGCTGCGCTCAGAACCCCCG
>JBEKWD010000108.1:0-7391 GCA_049513435.1 Steroidobacteraceae bacterium
ATCAGCAACCCGAGCCGATAGCCGTCGAAATCAACCACCGTGGCATCCGTGCCGGCCGTGAAATAGCGCTTCTCATCGAACACCTTGTAGTTCGGCAGGCAGGCCTTGCGGTGCTGCCCCAGCACGCGCCCGCCGCGTATCAGTCGCGCTGCATTGTAGATGCGCCCCTGATCGTATTCCGGGTAACCAACCAGCACGCCGACCTCAGGCACCGCCTCGGTCAGCTCCTGCAGCGCCTCCTCGATCTGTCGGCGCAGGCCGCGGTGAAACAGCAGGTCCTCGGGCGGGTAGCCGCACAGCGTGAGTTCGGGGAACGCGACTAGATCGGCCTGCAGCTCGGCGTGCGCGCGGCGCGCCTCGACGATCACGCGCTCGAGATTTCCGCGCACGTCGCCGACCAGCAGATCCAGCTGCGCCAGCGCAATAGTCAGGCGATCAGCGCGCACCATGGGTGCTAGGGGATCAACGATGCCGCGCGGCGCTCTTGCGCCGGCGCGTGCCGGCGCGAGGCGCACTCAACAATTCGGCCATCGCACTGCCCAGCTGCGCCGGTGATTTCACCGTACGTACCCCCGCAGCCTCCAGCGCACGATATTTGTCCTTGGCCGTGCCTTTGCCGCCGGCTATCACGGCGCCGGCGTGTCCCATGCGCTTGCCCGCGGGCGCCGTGACCCCGGCGATATAGGCCACGACCGGCTTGGTGACGAATTGGCGGATGTACTCTGCCGCGGCCTCCTCATCGCTGCCGCCGATCTCCCCGACCATGATGATGCCCTCGGTCTGCCGATCGCGCTGGAACAGTTCGATGACATCGATGAAATTCATGCCACGTACCGGGTCCCCGCCAATGCCCACGCAGCTGCTTTGTCCCAGGCCATTGTTGGTGGTCTGAAAAACCGTCTCATACGTGAGCGTGCCCGAGCGCGAGACGATGCCGACACGGCCCTTCTTGTGGATGAAACCCGGCATGATGCCGATCTTGCATTCCCCCGGTGTGATGATGCCCGGACAGTTCGGTCCGATCAGGCGCGTGCTCGAGCCCGCGAGCGCCGCCTTAACCTTGATCATGTCGTTGATCGGCAGACCCTCGGTGATGCAAACGACCAGTTCGATGCCGGCATCGACGGCCTCGAGTATCGAATCGGCCGCGTAGGGTGCGGGCACATAGATCATGCTGGCCGTCGCGCCGGTGGCTCGCACGGCATCGCGCACCGTATCGAACACCGGTAAGCCCAGGTGCTGGCCGCCACCGCGCCCCGGCGTCACGCCGCCGACGAGCTTTGTGCCGTAAGCCAGGCATTGTTCCGAATGAAATGTGCCCTGCCGGCCCGTAAAGCCCTGGCAGATCACCTCGGTGCGCCGATTGACGAGGATACTCATGCTGCTGGCGTAGCCCAGCGCCTGCGCCGGCTCATCAGGCGACCGCCCTCGCGGCCTTGCCGCGCCGGCTGCCCTGCGCGGCTGCAGCGACGACTTTGCGCGCCGCGTCCGTGAGATCCGCGGCCGCGATGATCGACAAGCCGCTCTGGGCGAGGCGCTCCCGAGCCAGCTCGGCGTTCGTGCCTTCCAGCCGCACGACCACCGGTACGGCGACGCCGACGTTTTTGACCGCGTTCACGATGCCATCGGCGATCAGATCGCATCGCACGATGCCGCCGAAGATATTGACCAGAATTGCGCGCACTTTGGGATTGGATAAAACCAGCTCAAACGCCGCGGTCACGCGCTCGCTGGTGGCGCCACCGCCGACATCGAGGAAATTCGCTGGCTGCCCGCCATGCAGTTTGATCAGGTCCATGGTCGCCATGGCCAGCCCCGCGCCGTTGACCATGCAGGCGATGTTGCCGTCGAGCGAAACGTAATTCAGATCGTGTTCGCTCGCCCGACGCTCCATCGGGTCCTCCTGGCCCACATCGCGCAGCGCGGCCATAACCGGCTGCCGGAATAGAGCGTTCGCGTCGATATCGAGCTTCGCATCGAGCGCGACGAGCGCGCCCTGGCGCGTCACGATCAGCGGATTGATCTCGATGAGGCTGGCGTCGCGCTCCAGGTAGAGCCGATACAGCCCCAAGGCGAGGGATTGAAACGCTTCGAGCTGCGGGCTGGCCAGTCCGAGACCAAACCCGAGCTGCTTGCATTGAAAAGGCTGCAGGCCGGTGACCGGATGGACCGTGAGCGAGAGAATCTTCGCCGGGCTTTTCTTCGCCACCTGTTCGATGTCCATCCCGCCGGCCGCAGAGGCCACGAGCGCGATGCGAGCGCGCTCGCGGTTCAGAGTCAGGCTCAGGTACAGCTCGCGCTCAATGTCGGATGCGGCTTCAACGTAGACACGCTCAATCGGCAGTCCGGTCGCTCCGGTCTGCGCTGTCACGAGACGCTGTCCGAGCATCGAGGCGGCTGCGCTGCCCACCGCTTCCAGATCCCGCACGAGCTTGATTCCGCCCGCCTTGCCGCGGCCACCGGCGTGCACTTGCGCCTTCACAACCCAGGCTGCCCCGCCCAGGGCCTGGGCAGCCGCGACGGCTTCCTGCGGACTCGAGGCGACGCGCCCGTCGGGGACCGGCACGCCATAGCTGGCGAGGATCTTCTTGGATTGGTATTCGTGCAGATTCATCCGCTAGCGTCCGCTGCGCAACGAAAGGCAGCGGATTGTCGCGGAAAGCCGTGCCCGAAAGCTAGGGAAAGAGCTAGGCGTACTTATCGAACGCTATAGCCGCGCGCCTCAAGGCAGGCCGTCATCGCGCGCTGATAGTGCTCGCCGCTCGCGCCGTTATCAGCCCCTTGCCCGCCGGCACCGGCTTGGCTGGGGTCGAACCCAGTTTGCCCCTTGGCCCAGTTGTGGCATTCGTAGCGGTCGGCGGCCTGCTGCTCCTGTGTCTGTCCGTTACGCGGATAGATGTAGAAGTTGTCTGCCGCCGGCGCTGCAGGCGCCGACTGCGGGGTAGCGTTCGGTTGATCGGCACCGGGCGGAGGATCTACCACGACATAGCCGCCCTGATCCGGATACCACTGATAGTAAACATCATTGGCGTAGTAGTAGTGCAGGCCCCCGAACCAAACCGTGGTGTAGAACGGCGGCAGTACCGTCAGGAATAGCCCTATAGGCGGGCGCGCGACAATGAAACCGCCAGGACCTGGCGCATACCAGATCCCGCCATAGAAATAGTAGCGACTGCCGTGGAATGTGTAGGGCCGGTAGCCGGCCGGCAATTCGCGCACCACGCTGCCGCGTGCCGGGTAGTAGTGTCCATGGTTGAAGCGATTGTCGAGCACCTGACCGCGGCCAGCCCGCGCATGCTCCTGAGCCAGACTGGCGCTGGCGCCCACCATTCCCAGCACGCACAGCCCAACCAGCAACGCCCCTCTGCATTTCTCGAGCATCATGGCTGCTACCCTCCTCAGCTGATGGTGTAGCCGCGTGCGTCCAGGCACGCGCCGATCGCCCGCCGATAGTTCACATACCCCGCCTGAGCGCCCGCCTCGCTTTGATCGATGCGCGCCTGCGCATAGTTGGCTTGCGCCTGCGCGTTCATGTCAGCCGCCGTGCCCACGGCTGCCCCGGTGAGGCCGCCTACCAGCAGGCCAGCCCCGGCCGCGCGAGGACCGGCGACGGCCGCGCCAAGAATCGCACCAGCGATCGCACCGACCGCGGTGCCGGTACCGGGCGGATTGGCCGGCTCGACCACGACGCGCTGACCGGGGGGCACACCGGGCCGGCTGGGATCGAAGCCCGACTGCTGCACCGCCCAGACATGACACTCATAGCGGTCTCGCTCCAGCTGCTCGGGACTCTGCCCATGCGCCGGATAAACCATGATTGGCGGCGGAGCCGGTGCATTCTGCACGACCACGCGTTGTGGGGGAGGCGTGACACAGGCGGTCAGTAGCGCGGCGAGCGCCAAAACGGACCCGGTACGCAGATTAAGTAATGAAGTGCGCATATGCTTCATACAACGACACAGCCTCCGGTAAGGTTGACAGGCCATTCCTGGCTACCTGAATACTTAGAGTGCGGCTTCAAGCGACAGTTTCAATGTCAAAAGCCCTTCCGTCATGAGTATCGCCTATGCGCCGCCCGAGGGCTCGATCCCAGCCCACTCGGCGCGGCTCATCGGGCCCTCCGGCGAGCTGGCCTGGCGCGTAGTCGGCCTCGCTAATCTATACCGCCTGCTGCTGCCACCGGTCTTGCTCGGGCTGTATCTGCTGACGCGGCCAAGCCCGACGGTCGGAGGCTACGATGCGCACTGGTTTGTCGTGGTCTGCGCGGCATACTTCGCCCTCGGCATGCTGTTCGCCTTTGGCCGGCGGGGTCACTGGCCCAGCCGCGGCGTGCTGGTCCTCTCCCACACCTTGCTCGACACGACGGCTGTGGCCGCCTTGCTGTACTGCAGCGGAGGCGCGGCGAGCGGACTGGGCATCCTGCTCGTCATCCCGGTCGGCGCCATGGCGCTGCTGGCCGACGCGCGAGGAGCCTTCGCCGTAGCAGCTATTGCGGCGCTCGGTATCCTGCTGCAACAGATCTGCTCGGTCGTCTTCGGCAATGCGCCGTGGGCCGACTATCCGTCGGCCGGCATGCTCGGCGCCGTGCTGTTTGTGGTCGCCCTGACGGCGTGGCCGCTGTCGAATCGCCTGCGCGAGAGCGAAGCGCAGGCTCGCCGCGCGGTGCTCGATCTGGCCAATCTCGCGCAGCTCTCGCAATACATCGTGCAGCACCTGCGCGAGAGCATCCTCGTGATCGATCCGAGCGATCGCATCCGCCTGATCAATGAATCGGCCGCACAGGTGCTGGGCGAAGCGGCGGCGGTGCCCGGCGCCCTGATCGGCGAGGTCTCACCGCGGCTGCTCTACCTGCTCTCGACGTGGCGCGGCAATGACAGCGCACGCCTCAGTGGCGAGGCCGAAACCCTGGTGGCTGCCGACGGTGCGCGCATGATCAGGCCGCACTTTGCACCGCTCGGTGACAGCGATCCGGCACCGGCCCTGGTGTTCCTCGAGGACATCGGCGAGCTGGCCGCCAAGGTCCAGCAAACCAAGCTTGCCGCCCTGGGCAGGCTGTCGGCGAGTATTGCGCATGAGATCCGCAATCCCATCGGTGCGATGAGTCACGCCGCGCAATTGCTCGCAGAGTCCCCGGATCTGCGTGCTGAGGATCGCCGCCTGAGTGAGATCGTGCAGACCAACTCCACGCGTGTCAGCGGCATCATTGATAACATCCTGCAGCTCTCGCGCCGTGAAGTCTCCAAGCCCGAGGCTTTGCGCCTGGGGGCCTGGAGCGCGCGTTTTCGCGAGGAATTCTGTGCCACCGAGCAATTGCAGCCGCAGCAATTGCGCATTGACCCGACCTCCGAGGACGTCGAGGTGCACATCGATGGCAGCCAGCTGCACCAGATCCTCTGGAACCTGTGTCAGAACGCCGTGATGCACGCGCTGCCTCACGCCGGCGGTGCGCCGATCGAACTGCGCTACGGCCGGCTCGGTGGGATGGGTCGACCCTATCTGCAAATCGCCGATCGCGGGCCGGGCATCGCCATGGCGGATGCCGAGCGCGTATTTGAGCCCTTCTTCACGCGCGCCCGGCGCGGCACGGGGCTTGGTCTGTTTCTGGCCCGCGAGCTGGCGGCCGCGAACCGCGCGACACTGCTGCACGAGACGCGCGAGGGTGGGGGCAGCATCTTTCGTGTGGTCTTCGCCGATCCGCGGCGCTGGCAAGATCTGTATTCCTGAAATCGCGCACGATGGCATTCGCATGTCGCTGAAGCCCACGGTACTGATCGTCGATGACGAGCCTGATCTGATCGAGCTGGTATCCCTCACGCTCGGTCGCATGAATCTGGCCAGCGCCTCGGCGCGCGATCTGGCCGGCGCGCGCGCCCAGTTGGCCGCGCAAAGCTTCGGTCTGTGCCTCACGGACATGCGCTTGCCCGATGGCGATGGCCTGGATCTGGTCGCCTACATCCAGGCGCAGCACCCTGAGTTACCCGTGGCCGTCATCACGGCACACGGCAACGTCGAGTCCGCGGTGCGTGCGCTCAAACTGGGGGCTTTCGACTTCGTCTCCAAGCCGCTGGATCTAGGCGTGCTGCGCAAGCTCGTCGCCACGGCCGTGAAGCTCGCCGCCGGCGCGCCGGCGGCGGCCGTGCTCGAAGCCGCCGAGACGGGCGCCTACGCTTATTCTGGGCCGCGACTCATGGGTCGCTCGCGCGCGAAGACCGCACTGCGCGAACTGATCGGACGCGTATCGCGCAGCCAGGCGCCCGTGCACATCACCGGGGAGTCGGGCACGGGCAAGGAGCTCGTGGCGCGGCTGATCCATGACAGTGGCGCCAGAGCGGACTGCCCTTTTGTGCCCGTGAACTGCGGGGCCATTCCCTCCGAGCTCATGGAAAGTGAGCTCTTCGGCCACAAGCGCGGCAGCTTCACTGGGGCCGTAACCGACAAGAAGGGACTGGTGCAAAGCGCGGAAGGCGGCACCTTATTCCTGGATGAGATCGCCGATCTGCCACTGCATATGCAGGTCAAGTTGTTACGCGTGATCCAGGAAAAGGCGCTGCGCCCGATTGGCGAGCAGCGCGAAGTGCCGATCGACGTACGGGTACTGTCCGCAACCCACAAGCCGCTCGCCGAGCTGGTCGCGCAAGGTCGCTTCCGGGAGGATCTGTATTACCGCATCAACGTGATTGAGATCCAGGTGCCGCCGTTGCGCGAGCACCCCGATGACATCCCTGAACTGGCGGGCAACATACTGGCACGACTCTCGGCGCGCATCGGCCTGCGAGCCCCGCAGATCACGCCGGAGGCCTACGCCGCCCTGCAGCGCTACGCGTTCCCAGGAAACGTGCGCGAGCTCGAAAACATTCTCGAGCGTGCCGTCGCGCTCTCGGCTTCCGGTCAGATCGATGTGCACGACCTGCAACTGCGCGCGCTCAGCGCGGCAACGGCTGCCGCGGGGCTCGGCCAGGCAGACGGCGCCAACGCGAATGTGGTGCCAGCAGGCAGCGCTGTACTGGCTTCCTCCGCAGGCGTCGGCACGAGCGCGGCGCTCGAGGATCAGCTCGAGAGCATCGAGCGCGATGCGATCATCAAGGCGCTCGAGCAGACGCGCTACAACAAGACCGCGGCCGCCAGATTACTGGGCATGAGCTTTCGGGCCTTGCGCTATCGCGTCAAGAAACTCGGCATCGAATAGCCTGCTTCCGACAGGCGAGTGACAATTCCTGTCACTTTTCGTCAGCCCCTGACTCGAGGTGTCGCCAAAGCTGCCCTAGGCTTATGTTCAACGAGAATTAACTCCAATATAAACATAGAGATAGCGCGTTACTTGACCCTGGCACGCACGTTGCATCTATGAATGTCAGCGGCTGCGGGCCGCAGCCCGTGAAAACACTTATGGA
>JBEKWD010000109.1:0-7295 GCA_049513435.1 Steroidobacteraceae bacterium
ACGGCTGACCGGCGCGCCGCGCGTGGCTGGCGCACGCGGCGCGTCTGCCGCGCGGGCGCGCAGCGGGCATACACTCTACGTGCTCGACGAGCCGACGGTCGGACTGCACATGGCCGATGTCGAGAAACTGCTCGCCGTGCTGCACCGGATCGTCGATGCCGGACATTCAATCGTACTGATCGAGCACAATCTGGACGTGATGGCCGAAGCAGACTGGATCATCGACATGGGGCCCGAGGCCGGCGAGCGGGGCGGGCGCATCGTCGCGGCCGGTCCGCCTGCGGCGATTGCGGCCCAGCGGGCTCGCTCTCACACCGGCCAGGCGCTCGCACGCTTTCTGGCGCAGCGCGCCACCGCCACCCGCCTCACGGCAACGTCATGAAGCACAATCTGGTGTGCTGGAAATGCGGCGCCGATCTCTCACAGCTGAGCCTGCCGCTGTCGCGCCGCGACGAATGCGCGCGCTGCCGCGCCGAGCTGCACGTCTGCCGCATGTGCGTGGACTATGATCCCAGCGTCGCCAAGCACTGCCGCGAGCCGACCGCGGAGGAAGTCAGCGACAAGACACGCGCCAACTTCTGCGATTTTTTTGTGCCGCGACCGGCGGCCTATGTGGCACCCGATACGGGCTCGCTCGCACAGGCACGGCTGGAGCTCGAAAAGCTGTTCGGCAAGAAATAGCATCCGGCGCCGCAAGCGCAAGCGGCAACGCCCGATTTCGTCAGAAAACCCAAGGAGCACTGCACAATGAGAATTCACCACCGGAAGTGGCTCGTGAGCGCAACGCTGTCGCTGCTATGGCTCGCGCCGCTCGCGGCCAACGCCGATCTGCCGGGCAAACATCCGCACTATCTGCACGCGCTGTCCGATCTGCGCACGGCGCGCTGGTTCATTGAGCATCGGCCCGGCGATGTGGCGGTCAGCGCGCACGAGGATGTCGCCATCGTGGAGATCGATCGGGCCATCGGCGAGATCAAACACGCCGCGATTGATGACGGCAAGGACATCCACGATCATCCGGCGGTCGATATAGCGGCGGGCCGACCCGGGCGGCTGCACAAGGCAGTGGAGCTGCTGCGAGGCGTGCACGATGACCTCGCTCGCGAGGAGGACGATCCGCAGACCCGCGGTCTTCGCGACCGGGCTTTGCATCACATCGATGAGGCCATTCATGCGACCGAGCGCGCGATCGGCGATGCCGAAAACGGCCGCTGACTCAGTGACTTAGCGCGAGGCGTGGTACGCCCTGGGGGCCGGGCGTATCATGCCGCGCGCCCCCAGGCTGCAAAGACCGCCGCAACAAAACTGCAATATCTTCGGCATACGTTGTCGGGAACCTCGGAGATCGCAAAGCATGAATATCAACGCTTCGGCCGTCGCGGCCGAACGGCCCGCTGTCGGTCCGCGCCTGGATTACAAAGCCGGGCCTGGAACGATCATTATTTTCATTGGGTTACTGGTCGCCGGGGTGCTCTTCACGGGTTTCAGCCTCACGAGCGACGTCAGCCAGGCGCAGATCAAGGTGGCGAGCATCGCCTCCTACCTGCTGCTCGCCGGGGCATTGCTGATCGCTTTGGGCTTTGAGTTCGTCAACGGCTTTCACGACACGGCCAATGCCGTGGCCACGGTGATCTACACCCATTCGCTGCCAGCGCAGATGGCGGTGCTGTGGTCCGGCTTGTTCAATTTTCTGGGCGTACTGGTCTCGAGCGGCGCGGTCGCCTTCGGCATCATCTCGCTGCTACCCGTAGAGCTGATCCTGCAGGTGGGCTCGGGCGCCGGCTTCGCCATGGTGTTCGCGCTGCTGATCGCGGCGATCGTCTGGAATCTGGGCACCTGGACCCTGGGATTGCCGGCCTCCTCGTCGCACACCCTGATCGGCTCGATCGTGGGCGTGGGCGTGGCCAACGCATTGATGCACGGACGCAATGGTACCAGCGGCGTGGACTGGTCGCAGGTAACCAAGGTCGGTGAATCGCTGCTGCTGTCGCCATTGGTTGGATTCGTGGCCTCCGCGCTGCTGTTTCTGGCGATGAAGGCAGTGATCAAGAACCGGAGATTGTTCGAGGCCCCTCGCAACAACGCGCCCCCGCCCTGGTGGATTCGCGGGCTGCTGGTGCTGACTTGCACTGGCGTCTCGTTTGCGCACGGTTCCAATGACGGACAGAAGGGCATGGGCCTGATCATGCTGATCCTGGTCGGCACCGTGCCACTGGCCTACGCGTTGAACCGTGCCATGCCGGCCGATCAGGTTGCCCAGTTTGCTGCGGTGGCCGAAGCCACCCATCTTTCGCTCGCAAGAAATCTGCCAAGCCCGGCGCCGCCGGCGAGCTCTCCTGAGGAAGCGCGCAATACGCTCAGCGTCTACGTGCGCACGCACCAATACTCGCCGGTCGTCCTCGCCGCCCTGAGCGACATCAGCGGCAGCATCGGTGATCAGGTCAAGGGCAGCGAGGGATCGCTCGGCCGGATTCGCCCCGCCGTGGTGCCCAACGTGCGCAATGACATGTACCTGACCTCAGAGGCCATTCGCCTGATCCAGAAGGACAAGCAGGTCGGGCTCGATTCGATCGCGAGTAGCGACATCAGACGCTTCAAGACCCAGATCGATGCGGCCACGAAATTCATACCGTTGTGGGTCAAGGTCGCCGTGGCTATCGCCTTAGGGCTGGGCACGATGATCGGCTGGAAGCGCATTGTCGTGACCGTCGGGGAGAAGATCGGCAAGACGCACCTGACCTACGCCCAGGGTGCCAGTGCCGAGCTCGTGGCCATGCTTACGATCGGGGCCGCGGACAGCTTCGGGCTGCCGGTATCGACCACTCATGTGCTCTCGTCCGGTGTGGCCGGTACGATGTCGGCCGCCGGGTCGGGCTTGCAGATGGCGACGGTGCGCAACCTGCTACTGGCGTGGGTGCTGACCTTGCCCGCGGCTATCGTGCTGTCGGCCTCCCTTTACTGGGTGCTCTCGCACGTATTCTGAAACGCGCGAGTTCTCCAGGCGCTTTAGGTGCCCAGACGCTCGGAGAGGCGCCCCAGCAGCCGCCCGAGGCGCGATGAGCGGCGCCTTTCTGGCGCGCGTCGCTGCCCGGCGGTGTCGTTGATCGTGGCGGCGCGCTCGTCGTCGATCTGGAGCTGATCGGCACCGAGTATCTCGAGCGTCTCCTCCAGCGTCAGCGGCTTGGCCCTGGCGCGGCCGTTGACCTGACGCGTGGAGCGAAACTTGGCGCGCTTGCCCGGTGGACCCGAGCCGGGCCGCCCCGTTGCGGCACGAGTCAGCGGCGTGGGCTTGCCCTGCGTATCGTCGATGAATTCGAAATTGTCTTTGGCGATCGGGCCTGGCGCCGTGGCAGCGGCCGGCGCGGCCGGGGCTGCCAGCGTGCTGATCGGGCTCGAGACCGCCTGCGCCGCGGCCAGCTTCGCGCGCTCGCGCTCGTTGGCCGTGACCGGTACCACCGATACCGTTGAGAAATCTGAGCGCACATAGTGCGCAACTTGCTTGGCCGAAACCGCATCGGTGAAGAACCCGAGGCGCACGCCATACCAGCGCCGCCCTCCGCGGTTGCCTTCGGCGCCGTAGAGCGTATAGGCGCTGAAGATTGCAAGCTGGGGAATTTTTGTCATGTCGATGGGCTGTACGGACCAGATCAGCTGCACGGCGAATGCCGGCCGCTCATCGCCCGGCTGGGCGCCCGCCGTCGCGCCGCGGGCGAGCGCCTCGCGACTGCCTTCAAGTACTTTGAGCGCCGCGGAGTCGCTGATCTCGGCAGCGCCCTGCGCGGATGGCGGCGGCTTGAGCTCAGGGATCACGCGCAGCGTCGCTGCGCTCGGCACGCCGTCCTCGCTGGTACCGGTGTCCTCGAGAGAGGCGATCACGGCACGCACGTCGCTGAGTGCACGAACGGCAGCCTCCTGCTCTGTGTCCGGCAATTCCGCCTGCCGCGCTATCGCTGGCCCGGTATCCGGCAGCAGTGCGAGCTCGGTCGGCGTCGCAGCGCTCTCTTGTGCAGGTGCAGGTGCAGTTGCAGGTGCCGGTGCCGGTGCCGGTGCTGATAGTAATTCGCTGCGCGCCGCTTCGGGCTCGGGGCTCGCGAGCATCGTCTCAGCCGACGTCAGCGGCTGTGGCTGCCCCTGCGCTTGTGCCTGCGTCTCAGACTGCGCCGCGGCCCGCAAACGTTGACCCGGGGCGAGGCCGGCCCAGGCGCCCGGATAAATTTCACGCACGATATCGAGCAGACGCTCGGCCTCTTCCTGCGTATCGAAATATCCCATGTGCAGGCGAAAGCGCTCACGGCCTTCTTCGCGCCGGCGCGACATGAAAAAAATAAATCGCTTGAGCCCGGCATGCTCGGGCCGCGCCAATGCCACCGGCGAGGTGGCAGCGCATAGATTGATGACAAAAAGATTTCTTGCTGCAGATGTCAGCGCGGCATTGCCGCTCGACATTGCGGAAATCGGCCGATTGAGTTGAGTGACCTGTTGCACGCCCTGTTCCCCTGTCGCTCGAGTAGAGCTACGGCGTCCGGATCATGCAACGAGGCCGTCACGCGGGCCCACTACGCTTGACTTGCGCACTGGCCCGGTGGCAACCCCGCTATCCCTACATGCTCCGGGACCGGTGGCTTTGCGTCCCTGCCTTGCGACAGGTTTGCCCTTCAAGGGCGCAGTCTGACAGTTTGCGACTGTGCGTCAAGGCCGAAGTTCAGGGGCAATTCACACTGGCGCGCAAATCGCGACGCAGCGAAGTAATCTGTCAAATGCGCGCAACTTTTTTTGCGATGCTATCCCGCGGCGAGCTGCAAGCAGGGCTCAGCCGGCCTGCGCGCAGCGAGCAGATCCGTCACTTCGCTCGCCGTACCGGGGCGCGCAAGCACGTAGCCTTGTGCAATATCGCAACCGCGCTCACGCAGAAATTCGAGCTGATCGAGCGTCTCGACGCCTTCAGCTATAACCTGCTTGTCGAGCGCATGGGCCATGTGAATGATCGTCGAGGCGAGCGTGGCGGCCTGTATGCTCTCGGGAACCTCCTGCATGAAGCTGCGATCGATCTTGATCGCATGCACGGGCTGCTGGCGCAGATAAGTGAGCGAAGAATCGCCGCTGCCGAAATCATCGAGCGCCACGCGCACGCCCAGCGCGGCAAGCCGCCGCAGCGACAGGCGTGCCTCCTCTTCGGCGAATACGGATTCGCTGACTTCGAACTCGAGGATTTGCGGCTGCATGCGGTGGCGCTGCAGGGTCGCGTTGACGACGTCGGGGAAATCGGGCTGGCGCAACTGCTGCACCGATACGTTGAGCGCCAGGCGCGCGGGCGCGATGCCCTTGTCGCGCCAGATCGCCAGTTGCTGGCACGCGCTCTCGAGCGCCCAGGCACCGATATCAACGATCAGTCCGCTCTCCTCGGCCGCGGGTACAAAGTCCTTCGGCAGCCGCAGGCCATCAATCGGGTTCTGCCAGCGCAGGAAGGCCTCGAGCCCCACCAGCTCGCCGGTGCGCAGCGCATACTGGGGCTGATAGTAGAGCGCGAACTCGCGCCGCCGCAGGGCGTGAAACAGACCGCTTTCGGCCAGGGGCGCCGCTGCCCGCGCCATCATGCTGTCGAAGAACACCGCCCGCGAACGGCCGCTGTCCTTGGCCTGATACATCGCCAGATCGGCATAGCGCATGAGCTCATCGATGGTATTGCCGTCATCGGGGAACAAGGTGATACCGATGCTGGCGCGCACATGATGATCGCGCCCGGCAATGTTCACGGGCCGCTGCAGCAGCTCGATGATGCGCTCAGAGATCTCGCTCGCGGCTTCGACCGACACCACATTGCGCAGGATCACCGAGAATTCATCGCCGCCCAGGCGCGCCACGGTGTCGCCGTCCTTGACGCAGGAGCGCAGGCGCTGCGCGACGATCGTGAGCAGCTGATCGCCCGCGCCATGCCCGACCGAGTCGTTGACCTTCTTGAAGTGATCCAGATCCACATACAGCACGGCGCCACGCTGCGCTCCGTTGGCGCAGCTGGCCAGCTCCTGCGACAGGCGGTCGCGGAACAGCAGCCGGTTCGGCAGCGAGGTCAGCGAATCGAAGTGCGCCTGTCGATAAAGCTGCTCATCGCGCGCGAGATTGGACAGCGCGATCTTCAGTCGTTCGGCGCACTGCGCGCCGTAGCCGAGGTGGCGCTCCGACAGCGGCGCCGGATGACGCGAACCCACCGCCAGGATGGCGGCAATGCCCTCACCCACGATGATCGGCCAGAGACTGAATTGCGCGGCCTCCAGCGATTGCAGTGGCGCGAGGAAGCTGTAGCGATCCGAATCCTCGCGGCTCACGCTGATGCCGTCAGGCTGCGCGACCAGGCTTGCCAGGACGTCCTGATCGACGTTGATACGCGTGACCGGAAAGTCGGCGCCGTCGGCGCCGCCGACGAAAGAGCGCGCATAGCCCGGCGCGTCGCGATCGATCAGCACCACGACGGCTACGTGTGCTCCGGTCACGGCGCAAACCCGCGGCAGCATCGCATCGAGTGACTGTTCAAGCTCCATCGACTCGAGCAGTAGCCGATCGATCTGCGCGAGGCGCACCTGCGCGCCGAAGCGTTGCTCGACCGCCGATAGTGCCAGGTTATAGCGCTGCGCTATGCGGCGCGGCGCATCGGTCGCACCTTCGGTGTCGACACGTTGAAATCGCAGCTCCTCTAAAGCGGCCAGCGCGGCATGCAGGCGCGAGAGCACCGGTTCCCAGCATCGGCCCAGGTAGCTGGCCGCCAGCGCCGTGCACAGCCCCACGAGCAGCAGCATCGGCGCAATGATGCGCACGAATGAATGCAGCAGGAGTTGCGGATCGCTCAGCCGCGCGTAGCTCACGACGTTCCAGGGCATGGCGCGCAGACGCGTTGCCCCGGTGAAATCCAGTTGCACGAGCGCGCTGTGCCAGGCGCTGCCATCCTGCTGCCAGTCGCGCTGCACCGGCTCCAATGCCTTGAGCGGCTGGAACTCAGCGCGCGCGAGACTGCGCAGCTGTTCGGACGGGATCTCGACGGGCCGATACAGCACGCGCCCCGCCATATCGAGCACGGCAATCGCAGGCTGATTGGGCCTACGCTGCGCGCCCTGCCAGAGCCAGCTGGGCGAGAGCTCAAACAACGCGATCTGCCGTGTGCCCGCGCTGCTGACGATGTGGGCCACGTAGACGCTCAAACCGCCGCTCGCCGAGGCGACTGTCTTGAGCAGACTTTGTCCGCCGATCAGGGCCTGGCGGTCCGACGGGCCGAAGCTCGGCAGATTGGCCGTCGCCGCATCATC
>JBEKWD010000110.1:0-7289 GCA_049513435.1 Steroidobacteraceae bacterium
TCTTTGTGGCCACAATAAAATAATAAGTCAATACAAAATGAGTTTAGGCCGCGCCGCAGGCTGAATTCGGCACCAGCTTGGAGCCATTTAGGGTTGTCCCCGAGAAAAACCGCGGCCGTAGAAAGGTCAATCGCCTGACGATGGAAAGAATGCTCTGGCGAGGTGCACAAACAAGTGGGATAATCACGCATTGCACCTTTATAGACCAATCGTGGGGGTTCTCATGTCACTCAAGGCAAAGACGGTGCTCTGCAGCGTTGGAATAGCGCTGATGGCCTCGACGGCGCTATATGCCGCCGATACACCGATCGAGGTTCAGCACTCTGTTCACGTGCGTTACACGGATCTGAATCTGAACCGGGCCGCCGACGTCGCGAGACTGTACCGACGGCTCAGCATCGCTGCCGAGAGCGTTTGTGGTCCGCGCGATTTCGCGGGCTATAGAACGCCCGGATACAACAGCTGTGTCTCAAGCACGATCAAACAGGCCGTCGCGGCGGTCGATAGCGCTGCGCTAAGCGCGTTTTATGAAGGCGAGATCAGCATCGCGCAAGGTAACGACGACGTTACCCAATCGCGCTGATCGCTACCGACGAGCGTAGGCTCTAGGTCTAGGGCGCGGGCGGGCTGTTCGGATGCGGCAGCGCCGCCACCTGTGCGGCGGTTGCTTGGCCGCGGTAGGAATTGCCGAAATGGCTGCGGATGAAGTTGACCACATCCGCGACCTGGGCATCGCTCAGATGCACGGTACGGGTCTCCTGCACCTGGCTGGCCGGCAAGCCAAACGGCGGCATGCCGTTGCGGCCGCTGAGCACGGTGAGCGCCGCATATTGCCATGAGGTCAGTGCGGGATCGCCAGCCAGCTTCGGATAATGGCCGGCACCTACCGCACCCTCGCCCGCAGGCATATGACAGCCCTGGCAGATCTGACTGTAAATCTGCGCTCCGCTGACATTGCCGACGCCTGCCGATGAGGTGAAGGTCGAATCATCGGCGATTGCCACGGCTGCGACGACGGCCCCGAGCACCAGCACCCGCGCGGCAACCCGCGGCATGCACAAGCGATTTAACCACGAGTTCACGTCTTGTCTCCTTGCGCCACGGCGCGCTGATGCAGCCGCTCGACCGCGTCGAGCGCTGAGGTGACGGCGCCTTCCTGCCAGCCGCCCAGAAAAGAAGCGTGCTCGCCGGCGAGCGCGATGCGCCCATCGATGCGGCACAGATCATCGTAGTGCTTAGCGCGGGCATCGGAGCTCCACATTCCGTAGCAACCCATCGTAAATGGCGAACGATGCCACGCAACGGCAACGCCATTGTCGAATTCCTGGCGGTATTGTGGGTGGATCTGACTGCCGTAATCCAAAGTCTTCTGTACGCGCTGCTCCGGCGTCATGGACGTGAATTCCATCGCGTTCAAGCCCCAGATATAGGCACCGAGCAGAACACCCTTGCCGCTACTGAAGTAACCGTAGTTGGGATAGCCGATATTGGTGATGGGCAGATCGGTATAGGTGATACCGCCATAGATCTGCTCATCTTCCTCCCAGAAGCGACGCTTGAATTGCAGCCCGACCTTGATCGCAGAGGCGTACGGCACCGCTCCGATAGCCGCGCTCAAGGCTTGGCCAACGTTCATTGGAATCTGCGCGAGGATCGGCAGCGGAATCGTGCATAGGCACCAATCCGCCCGAGCCGTGTTCTTGGATCCGCCGCCGCCACTGTCTTCGTAGGTGACGGTGACGCCTTGCGCGTCCTGGCGGATGTCGGTCACCTTGGCTTGGTAGTGGATCAGCGCTGCGAGCTCGCGGCCAAACGCCTCGCCGATTCGACCCATGCCGCCCACCGGTTGAAACAAGGCCGTTTGCATGTCAAACGTGTCGCCCGTGGGGATGCCCTCCCAGAGCCCAGAGTTCAGTATGTCAGCAAGGCCGATGGGCTTGGACGGGATTGGGCGCGCGCTCAAACCACCGCCGGGCTTCTTTTGGTAGCCGCGCCGTTCACTGCTGTCTTCGCTGGCGACGTAGCCGTAATTGCGATCAAGCGCACCCCAATCGCGCAGTGACTCGAGCAGCTTCTCCTGGTCTTCCTTGCTGACCGAGGCATCCAGGGCATTCTGCTGCGTGGCCTTCGCCAACAGCTCGGCCACATGACCCTGGTAATCGGCCTTGATCTCGCGATAGCGACGCGGCTGGCCGCCGAAGGCCTGGCTGCTGTGCAAGTAGGCGTTGTAATTGACTTGGAAAAACGGCTCCAACGCCACGCCCAGCCGCTTACAGTAGCCAAGGATTCCACGATGATGATACGGAATGCGCCACGGGCCCGGATTGATGTAAAGGCCTTGATCAAACTGACAGTGCTGAGTCAAGCCGCCCAACTCCGTGTACGTGTCGCCACCGCGAAGGCTCCAGTTGCGGCCGCCGGCTCGAGCGTTGTACTCCAACACCTGCACCCGATAGCCGGCATTGCGCAGCTCGTAAGCGGCGGTCATGCCGGCCATACCCGCACCCAGTATCAGTACTGAGGCGCCGTGCGGCGCTCCTTGCAGATCGATCGGCCCTTTGTAAGGAGATTCGGCGGCAAAGCCGAGACCACTCATGGCCTGGTACATCGCGGCACTGCCGGCAGTAATGCCGATCATGCGCAACAGCTCGCGGCGATTTAGCGGCGGCGTGGGTGCATCGGTTGTCATTGCGACCTCAGGATTGGAAGGATGGCCTTCGAACGAGCGCCGTCGGCCAGCGGCGCATCAATTTGCATTTCATGCGATCGGTTGTCGACCCAGTCGTCATCTGTCTTGTGATCGACGTGGCGGGGAGTTTAGTGGCCGCGCAGAAGCACTGTCCATCCTCTGCAGCGCGCGCCTTGGTTTATTTTGCGGCGCCCGGATACCAACGCTGAAATATGGTGCACCGCGTATTTGATCTGCACTGTCCTGGATCCACCGCGATCAATCGTAGCCCTGTCCTGGGGTGCCCGACCGCCTCCAAAACTTCCGCCGCAGGCTTGCGAATCTTCAGCGGTACCTGATACTTCGGTTACATAGAGGCTAACTGTTCGCGGCCCATAATGTTGTTGTCCGCTTCGACCAACACGATATCACCAAGACGCCTGTACTCGCATCGATCCAGATATGCCCCGATTCGATGCGCCGTGCTCGGTGTGGCGGCATTGGCATTCGCTTTACCTGTGGCGCTGGCGCAGAGCGGCGTGCCGAGCGTTACGGGGGATGCGCGGGTCGACAAGCTGCTCAGCCAAATGACGCTGGCCGAGAAGCTAAGCCTGATTCACGATGCTCGCGAGGATCCTCGCTCCTATCAAGGCCAGGCCGGATACGTTGGCGGCGTACCACGGTTGGGTATTCCGGGATTGCGCTTCGCCGATGGACCACCGGGAGTGCTCACGCGCCATCCGTCGCAGGCCGAAACGGCAACGATGGGTCTCGCCGCTACCTTCGATGTGAAGCTGGCCCATGAGAACGGTGTCGTCATTGGGCGGGAAGCTCGCGCACTCGGCATCGACGTGTCCCTGCAGCCGTATATCAACATCGACCGCGATCTTGCGTTCCGACGCGCTTACAACACCTATGGCGAAGACCCTTTGCTGACAAGCCGCGTCGGTGCGGCCGTGCTGCGCGGCATCCAGTCGCAAAATGTCATGGCAGTGGCCAAGCATTTTGTCGCCTTCGACACCGCGGCTACCGATGTATGGGTTGATGAGCAGACGCTGCACGAGGTCTACGTGGCACCTTTCGAGGCTGCGGTCCGTGCGGGGGTAGCGTCGGTGATGTGCTCCTACAATCACGTCAACGGCCCCTATGCCTGCGCCAACAGCTCCACGCTGAGGCGAATTTTGCGAGACGAACTGGGCTTCAGCGGATTCGTGATCTCGGACTGGGGCGCAACGCACTCAGCGCAATTCATGAATGACGGACTCGACATGGAGATGATCGACGGACCGGATAGCTCCGGCTATCAAGAGCCAGCCTTTCTGGGCGCCGAGCCCGCCGCGCTGCTTGCGCCGGCGGCCAACTCGAACGGCGAAAGCATGGGCGATATTTATGGAGGCAGTATTCCGGAGGAGCCCACCGGGCCATCCACGAGCGATATCGATCTGGGCGCGAAGGTTGAGCCCGAGACCATCAATGAGGCGCTCAAGACCGGCTCGGTAAGTGAGGCTACCGTGACGCGCGCTGCGGGCCACGTGCTCTACGAGATGAACCGCTTCGGATTTCTGGACGGACGGTCCAAGCATGCCGTGACTGCGCAGGCAATTGAGGCCAATGCCGGAATCATCGAGCGAACCGGCGAAGAGGCGGCGGTGCTGTTGAAGAACGACGGCGGTGCCCTGCCGCTGAAGAGCGCTGATCTGGATTCGGTCGTTTTGATTGGTCCGACCGCTGGGCAGGTTGACGCCATCGGCATCAACGGCGAGCGCTCGATGGGATTGACCGAGCGCCAAGTTGGCCCGCTCGATGCCTTAAAAATGATTTCAGGGCACTCAAATATTCGCTTTGCCGTGGATGACGATATGACCGGCTCACTGATTCCCGCCGCTGCACTCAGCCACGAGGGCAAACCAGGGCTCGAGCGCTCTGGGCCGGAAGGCCGATACATCGATGCGGCCTTGAACTTTACGGTCAAGGGTGGCAACGCCCTGCAACCCAACACGACAGCGACCTGGAACGGCACGCTCACGGTTTCCACCAGCGGCAGCTACTGGCTGTATCTGCAAGCGCTGGGCACAGACGCCAGCCTCTTCATCGACGGTCAACGAGTGGGCGTGACGGGCACATTTCAAGGCGACGTTCATGGAGATATTCTGCAACCGAATCAGGACAACGTAGTCCCGACAACGGACGGTTTGGACAACGTGCGCCACGCCGTCAATCTGAGCGTCGGCTCGCACTCGATTAAGGTTCAAATCAGTCCCGACACCTCTAACGCGCCCGTGCAACTACGACTCAACTGGTATACGCCGGAACAGCGCTCGGCGGACCACGCGGCAGCCATTGTCGCCGCCAGTCACGCCAAGCTCGCCGTAGTCTTCGTGTGGGCGCGTCGCATGCCTGCGTTTGCCCTTGCCGGTGAGCAGAACAAGCTGGTTGAAGAGGTTTGCGCGGTCAATCCGAACACCATCGTGGTCCTCAACTCCAGCCAGCCAGTGGCGCTGCCGTGGGCGAATCGAGTCAAGGCGATCCTTCAGATGTGGTGGCCCGGCGACGAGGGTGGATGGGCCACCGCGAAGCTACTGCTAGGCAGGACGAGTCCCGCGGGCCGCCTGCCGATGACTTGGGCAGTGCGACTTCAGGACTACCCGGCCACGGACCCGAAATATCCCGAGCGCGCCGCCGAAGGTGTAGACCATAAGACTACCTACAGTGAAGGCGTAAACGTGGGTTACCGCTGGTTCGATCATGAGGACATCCAACCGCTGTTCGCCTTCGGTCACGGCTTGAGCTATAGCTCGTTCGCATATTCGGCGCTCGGGATCCACAGGGCCCCCGACGGCAGTTTCGACGTGAGCTTCCAGATCAAGAACAGCGGCAAAATGGACGGCGATGAGGTTCCTCAGATCTACCTGGGTAATCCCAGTGATGCTCCCAAAGGCGCTGAGTTTCCCAAGCGCAGCCTGGTCGCATTCGATCGCGTTCATCTGCATGCCGGAGAATCCAGGAAAGTGACGCTGCATGTGGCATTACGCCAGTTGCAGTATTGGTCCATCGCCGGCGGCGGCTGGGTGATTGCCGGCGGCAAGCGCACGCTCAGCGTCGGCGCATCCTCGCGCGACTTACGCCTACAGCAAAGCATCAACTGAGCTCGCGCGTAACGCAGCCGACCGACCCGTCGGACGGATGCCGATAGCAGGAAATGAAAGTGGCGGGTAAAGTCCAACTATCCCATCGTGAGCGGCCTGACTGCGCACGAAATTGCGTGACCAAGACCAGGGAGTACAAATGTCTCAAACAGTGTCTGAAGTGTTGGTCGGCGTGCTCGAACAGATCGGCGTCAAGCACATATTCGGACTGATCGGCGACTCCCTGAATCCGCTCGCGGACGCGGTCCGACGAAGCCAAATCGAATGGATTGGTGTGCGTCACGAGGAAGGAGCGGCGCTGGCCGCCGCCGGTCAGGCCAAGCTCACCGGCAAGCTCGCGGTGTGCGCCGGCACTACAGGTCCTGGCAGCACGCATTTGGTCGCGGGGCTCTACGAAGCCAGTCGCGATCATGCGCCCGTGCTCGCCCTCTCCGGTGACATGCCGCGCAAATTCCAGGGGACCGACTACATCCAGACGACAAAACCCGATCTTCTATTTCGCGATGTCTCTCTGTATACGCAGACCATTACTTCACCGCAGCAGGCGCCGAGTGTTATTCACCAAGCTATAGCCGCGGCCTACGCCGGCCGGGGCGTCGCCCATCTAACACTGCCGCAAGACGTCATTGCAGCCAAGGCCGAAGGCGCTATGAGCAGCGTAGCAACACTACGCCCGCGCCAGGAGTTCGCCCCGAGCGCTGAGGATGTCGCAGAAATCGTCCGCCTTATTGATGGCGCGGCCAGCGTTCTGATCATGTGCGGAAGCGGATGCCATGGCGCCGCCGATCTGCTGCGCGCGCTCTCGACCCGGCTCAAGGCTCCACTGATTCATTCCGTCAAGGGCAAGGACATCATGCCCTACGATGACCCTCAGTGGATGGGCGGTATCGGCATGATCGGCACCAAGGCCGTGTACAACGCCGTCATGCACTGCGATCTGCTTCTGATGGTCGGCACCGACTACCCCTACTCCGATTTCCTGCCGCACACAGGGACCGTCATTCAGATCGACGAACGGCCGCAAGTGCTCGGACGCCGCGCGCCGACCATACTCGGCGTCGCCGGCTCGGCACGTCCGACCCTTAAGTTGTTACTCGAGGCAGTCGCGCCCAAGGATGACTCGCGCTTCTGGGACAAAGTTGCCGAAGAGCGTCGGAAGTGGGATGAGATGTTGGACAAGCAGGCTGATCTGGCACGAAGCGTAGATCAGATTCATCCGCAGGCGGTTGCCCGAACCGTGAGCGATCTGGCCAAGCCCGATGCCGTATTCATTCTCGACACCGGTCTGAACACACTGTGGTCAGCCAACTGGATCCGGCAAAGCGGATCGCAGCGAATCATCGGTTCCTTCAACAATGCCGCGGTAGGAACGGCTTTGGGGCAAGCCAATGGAGTGCAAGCCCTGGATCCCTCGCGCCAGGTGATTGCGCTATGTGGCGACGGCGGCTTCAACATGCTGATGTGCGAATTTCTGA
>JBEKWD010000111.1:0-7271 GCA_049513435.1 Steroidobacteraceae bacterium
GGCGTTGCACCAATGATTCCGCTGGATGATCTGGGTCGACCGAAGTGGCTTTTCACCTCGACCGTACACGACGGCTGCGATCGCGCTGGCTCGTTCGAGCAGGGCATCTTTGCCCACGAATACGGCAGCCCCAATTGCATCGTCAAGATCGGCTGCCACGGTCCGGTGGTTCAGTGCAACGTACCCAAACGCGGATGGATGGCAGGAATTGGCGGTTGCCCGAACGTCGGTGGCATCTGCATCGGTTGCACGATGCCGGGATTTCCCGACAAGTTCATGCCGTTCATGGATGAACCACCCGGCAGTCGCCTGGCAACGAACACGATCAAGGCCTATAGCTCATGGATCCTGCCGCTTCGCAAATTGATGCTCGGCACGCTCAACGATGAGCCCAAGTGGCGCCATAACAGGCCGAAGCTCACGACCGGATACCACGCACCGCACTCTCGTTAGGAGAAAACCATGGATACCCCCGGTACGACCGCACCGGCCGCCAGGCCGTCTGGCGCTCCGCAGTCCGCGCGCAAGCTGGTAGAGAAAAACTGGGATCCGATCACTCGCATCGTCGGCAGTCTGGGCATTTTCACGAAGATCGACTTCGAGAAGCGCCAGGTCGCCGAGTGCCGCAGCACCTCGTCGATCTTTCGCGGCTACAGCATTTTCATGAAGGGCAAAGACCCGCGCGATGCGCACTTCATCACGAGTCGCATTTGCGGCATCTGCGGTGACAACCACGCCACCTGCTCGGTATACGCGCAGAACATGGCTTACGGCGTCAAGCCGCCGCCGCTGGCCGAATGGATCGTCAATCTCGGCGAGGCCGCCGAGTACATGTTCGACCACAACATTTTCCAGGACAACCTGGTTGGCGTGGATTTCTGCGAGAAGATGGTCAAGGAGACCAATCCCGGGGTTTGGGAACGCGCCCAGCGCACGGCAGCCCCGCACGCGGCCGATCATGGCTATCGCACGATCGCCGACATCATGACCGCCCTGAATCCCTTCACGGGCGACTTCTATCGAGAGACGCTGCATGTGAGTCGCTACACGCGCGAGATGTTCTGCCTCATGGAAGGCCGGCACGTGCATCCCTCGACCTTATATCCCGGCGGCGTAGGCACTGTACCGACAGTGCAATTGTTCACCGACTATCTCACGCGTCTCATGAAGTACGTAGAATTCATGAAGCGCGTGGTGCCGCTGCACGATGATCTGTTTGACTTCTTTTATGAAGCCCTGCCTGGCTACGAGGAAGTCGGTCGCCGTCGCATTCTGCTGGGCTGCTGGGGCTCTTTCCAGGATCCGGCGGTGTGCGACTACAGCTACAAGACTATGACGAAATGGGGCCGAGGCATGTTCGTCACACCCGGCGTGGTCGTCGATGGCAAGCTCGTGACGACCGACCTGGTCGACATCAACCTCAATATTCGGATTCTTCTGGGCAGCTCCTACTATGACGGTTGGCAGAATCAGGAGACTTTCGTCAAACAGGACCCGCTGGGTAATCCGATTGATCAGAACCATCCCTGGAACCAGTCGACGATTCCGAGGCCGCAGAAGCGCGATTTCGACGGCAAGTACTCATGGGTCATGTCGCCGCGATGGCTGGATAAGCGTACCGGCGAGCATCTGGCGCTCGACACGGGTGGCGGCCCGATTGCACGCCTGTGGGCTACTGCGCTGGCCGGTTTGGTCGACATCGGTTACGTGAAGTCGACCGGTCAGAGCGTGAAGATCTATCTGCCCAGAACCGCTTTGAAGCCCGAGATGGAACTGGAGTGGAAGATTCCGAAATGGAGCAATGCGATCGAGCGCGACCGGGCACGCAGCTACTTTCAGGCCTACGCCGCTGCCGCTGCCCTGCATTTCGCCGAGCAGGCACTCGCGGAGCTGCAGGCTGGTCGAACACAAACCTGGACTGACTTCAAGGTGCCCGAAGAAGCTATCGGCTGCGGCTTCCATGAGGCCGTGCGCGGGGTGCTGTCGCATCATCTCGTGATTCGCGGCGGCAAGATCGCCAACTACCACCCCTACCCGCCCACTCCATGGAATGCCAATCCGCGGGATATCTACGGCACACCTGGTCCGTATGAGGATGCGGTGCAGAATACGCCGATCTTCGAGGAAAACGGACCGGATAAATTCAAGGGCATCGATATCATGCGCGCCGTGCGCAGCTTCGATCCCTGCCTGCCTTGCGGCGTGCACATGTATCTCGGAGAGGGCAAGACGCTAAAGACCACGCATTCGCCGACCTTTGGTGTGAATCGGGGAACTTAAGCCATGGATGGCAAGCGGCAGGATCACTCGACGCGTCGGATCGAGGAGCTCATCTTCGCGCTCGAGGCCCTGCCGGATCCGGCTGCCGCAGCGTCGGCGCGCGAGCTCGTGCAGCTCGTGCTCGAACTGCACGGCAAGGCTCTTTCCCGGATCATGGAAACGATCAGCACCGATGCGGCCGGAGCGCGTCTTGCCGCCGCGCTCGTGGAAGATGAGTGCGTCAATGGCGTGCTGTTGCTGCACGACCTGCATCCTTCGGATTTCGAGGCGCGCGTGCACCGTGCGCTGGCCCAATTGCACCCGCATCTGGGCGTGCGCGGCGTCACCGTGCAGAGCGTAGAAATCCAGCGCGATGCGGTGCGCATACAGCTCACGCTCAGCGACGCGGGCCGCTACCGCAGCGGCGATGCCGATACAACCCGCCGTGAGATCGAACAGGCCGTGCTCGATGCTGCACCGGATGCTTCGGTGATCGACATTATCGGCTTGCCGGAAAACACCGCCTTCATCCCGGTCTCGAGCATCGCCGTCAGGCGCAAGGCCGAGGACACGGCCGGCGCGCCTCCATAAGGCGCGCCGATGTCTGGCCTGCATCCCGCCTCCCAAGAGCGCCGGCGAAACTGGGTTGGAACATTACGCCGCTTCGCGCGCTTGCCTGCCGTCGCCGCAGAGCGCTGTGATCTGTGCGGACGACCTGTCGGGCCGAATCATACTCACCTGATCGAGTTAAAGAGCCGGCGCTTCTTTTGTGCGTGTACGGCGTGCACCGAGCGCTCGAAGCACGACACTGCCGAGCTGTACCGCCCGGTTCCGCAGCAGGCGCGGGCGCTCACGGATTTCCGTATGAGCGATGCTGAGTGGGATGCACTCGCGATTCCGATCGGACTGGCCTTCTTTTTCAAATCCGAGCAGTCGGGGCGGGTCACAGCGATGTATCCAGGACCCGCAGGCGCCGTCGAATGCTTGCTGGATCTGGGCGCGTGGCAATCGTTGGTTTTGGTAAACCCGCAGCTTCGGGGGCTGCGTCCCGAAGTCGAGGCACTGCTGATCTATCGCTTGAATAGCGCTCGGCGCTACTACATCGCACCTATTGACCGTTGCTACGCGCTAGCGGGGCTAATGCGGCAGCAGTGGCGTGGCTTTAGCGGTGGTGCTGCGGTCTGGGAATCCATAGAACACTTCTTTGACGAGCTGCAATCCGGCATTGAGCAACCGCGGGCGGTTCGAAGCCATGGCTGAACTTTCGTTCAAAATCGAGGGCGCCGAAGTCGAACGCTTTGCGGCCGCCCCATTCCTCAAATTTCACCTCGGCATCGAATGCAGCGATGCGAACCGCAGCATCCATAACGTGATGCTGCAATGTCAGGTTCGGATCGAAACCACGCGCCGCTCGTATGAGAATGAAGAGAAAGCCCGCTTGATCGATCTGTTTGGCGAGCCCGAGCGCTGGAGTCGCAGCTTGCAGGGGATGCTATGGGCACATGCCAGCGCACTCGTTCCCCCCTTCCAGCGCGCCTGCGTGGCACCGCTGCTCGTGCCTTGCAGTTTCGACTTCAATATTGCCGCCACGAAGTACTTTCACGGCCTGCAGGACGGTGAGGTGCCGCTGCTGCTGCTGTTTTCCGGCGCGGTGTTCTACGACGACGCCGATGGTCTGCAAATCAGCCAGATCGCCTGGGATAAGGAGGTGCGCTATCGCCTGCCGGTGTCTGTCTGGCACAGCATGATGGATTACTACTATCCCGACAGCGCGTGGCTGCGGCTGCCCCGCAGCGCCTTCGAGCGCCTCGAGCAATACAAGCGGCGGCACGGACTGACGGCCTACGAGCAGGCGCTCGAGCGCTTACTCGCACACGACGAACAGGTGCACGCATGAATTTCGCGGCCGCAGATGCGATCGTCAAGGCCGTACTCTATGAGGGTTATGTCCTCTATCCGTATCGGCCCACGGCGATTAAAAACCGCCAGCGCTGGACCTTCGGCGCTGTCTATCCCCGCGACTGCTCGGCCTTGGGTAGCGCAGCGCTGGAGACGCAATGCCTCATCGAAGGCAATGCCACGACGCGTATCGAGGCACGTGTGCGCTTCCTGCAGCCCGTGGCCCGTCAGATCGGGGAATTGGCCGCGCCACTGAACGCCTGGCGCCCGAGCGATGGGGAGCCGCCGTTTCGCGCGGTCGAGTCTCTGCAATGCGATGGCCGCACCTACTACAGCTGGGAGGAAGCGCTGGAACGGGAACTGCAACTGCCCGTGGCGGCAATCGAAGATCTCATCGCTGGCGTTGCCCCCGTGGATTTCGAATTTGCCGCGAGTCGCACGCTCGAGCCGATCAGCGCTGCGGACGGCCGCATCTACGGCCTCGCCGTACGCACCCTGGCTGCCGTCTCGGGTCGCGTGAGCCTGGAGATCAACTCGGTTGCCCCCAACGCCTATCGCCTGATCGTTCGCATCGAAAACACCACGGTGCTGCCGACAACAGGAATTGTGGACAAGCAAGCAGCGCAGCTGCGAGGCTTCATGTCGACTCATATTATCCTCGGGGCCGAAGGCGGCGCATTCATCTCCCTGATCGATCCGCCCGAGCAATTTGCGGCTGCGGCGCGCAGCTGTGCGAACCAGAACGCCTGGCCGGTACTGGTCGGTGCCGAGGGAGCCCGTGACACGCTGCTGTGCTCGCCCATCATCCTCTACGATTATCCGCAGATCGCCCCTGAAAGCCCTGGGGATCTCTTCGATGGGACGGAGATCGATGAGATTCTAACCTTGCGCATCCTCGCGATGACCGATGCGGAAAAGCAGGAGATGATCGCGACCGACGAGCGCGCCAGAGCACTGCTGGAGCGTACCGAGGCACTCACCCCGGAACAAATGCAGCAGCTGCACGGTGTGATGCGCAACCCACGCTTCGCGAGCTCGCAAGCGGATGCCGCGTTGCCGCATCTGGCCACGCTCAACCGCGATGGTCACTCACTCAGGGTCGGGGATCGGGTGCGACTCAATCCGAGCAGCGGCGGCGACATCTTCGACATTGCTCTGGCCGGCCAGATCGCACAAATCGAGGCCATCGAGATTGATTTTGAAAACCGCGTGCATGTCGCCGTCACGCTCGACGAGGATCCAGGCCGCGACCTCGGCTTGCAGCGAATGCCTGGACATCGCTTCTTCTTCTCGCCCGAGGAGATCGAGAGTCTGTCGAGCATTGAGGGTCGCCAATGAACAGCGTGCTGATCGCAGGCATTGGCAATACCTTTCACGGCGACGACGGCTTCGGCGTGGCCGTGGCGCAGCGGCTCGCACAGTCTGAGGCGCCCGCTGGCGTCGATGTCATCGACTTTGGCATTCGCGGACTGGATCTTGCCTATGCCCTGACCAGCGGCTATCGGCTCGCAGTGCTGGTCGATACGGTGCAGCGCGGCGGCCAGCCTGGAACCCTTTACCTGATTGAACCGGAGCTCGCGGATATGGACGCGCAAAGCTGCGCGCTCTCGCCCCATCAGATCGATCCCGCGAGCATTTTGCAGTTGACGCGCGTTTTGGGCGGTGAGTGCGCGAGGATTTTCTTGATCGGTTGTGAACCGGCATCTTTCGGCGATGAAGAAGAAGGCCACGTCGGCCTCAGCGAACCGGTTGCCGGAGCAATCGCTGAGGCAGCGGCGATGAGCACTGCCCTGATCGTCGAATGGCTAGCCGCGCATCCGCTGTTGGAGTCCAGAGAGCAAAAGGAGCTTATGCAATGAGTAATCTGAGTGGCTGTCAAATTGCCGGCATCGTGATCGGTGCCCTCGTTGTGCTCGGGATCGTGTTGACGCTGCCCGACATCGCGAAGTACATCAAGCTCAAGAGCATGTGAAGCAGATCCTGACGTGAAACAGCTCACGCCAAAGCGAAGTGCCGGTAGGCAGATCCGCGTGCGCGGGATGGTTCAGGGGGTCGGATTTCGGCCGAATGTGTGGCGCCTGGCCGCAGAGTGCGGGATCGCCGGACAGGTCTGCAACGACGGCGAAGGCGTACTCATACAAGCCTGGGGCCCGGCCTCGGCGCTTGACGATTTCGCCGACCGTGTGCGCTCTGAGGCCCCACCACTGGCGCGCATCGATGCCATTGAATCCACAGCGCTCGCGGGCACCGAGATGCCAGGCGCCTTCAGCATCACCGAAAGTGCTGCCGGCGCGATACATACGCTTGTTGTGCCCGATGCCGTGGTCTGCGCCCACTGTTTGGCAGACATTCGTAATCGCAGCAATCGCCGCTGGGGCTACGCCTTTACGAATTGCACGCACTGCGGACCGCGCCTGTCGATCGTGCGCACCGTCCCATACGATCGTTGCAATACCACGATGGGCGCCTTCGTCATGTGTGAGGAGTGCCGATCGGAGTACGAGAATCCGGCCGATCGACGCTTTCACGCGCAGCCCACAGCCTGTCCGGTCTGCGGACCGCGGCTATGGCTCGAAGACGCCAGTGGCACATTGCTCGCCGACTCATCGGCGCGAGCGCTGCAGTGTGCGCGTGATGCGCTGCGCACCGGACGCATCATCGCGATCAAGGGGCTGGGCGGGTTTCATCTTGCCTGCAATGCCCTTGATGCCGTCGCAGTCGCACTACTGCGCTCGCGCAAACACCGCTACGACAAGCCACTGGCGCTGATGGCGCGCGATCTGGCCGTCGTACAGCGCTATTGCCTCGTACGCCCGACTGCCGCGACGCTGCTGAGTAGCACCGCAGCGCCTATCGTGCTGCTGCCGATTACGGGCGATGAGCCAGTCGCCCCTCAGGTGGCGCCCGGCCTCAGAGCGCTGGGCTTCATGCTGCCGTACACGCCGCTGCATCAGCTGCTGCTAGCGGACTTTGATACCCCGATCGTAATGACTTCCGGCAATCTGTCCGATGAGCCGCAGTGCACGGATAATGAGCAGGCCCGGCGGCGACTGAGCTCGCTCGCGGATGTGTTTCTCATGCACGATCGTGACATTGCCAATCGTGTCGATGAC
>JBEKWD010000112.1:0-7227 GCA_049513435.1 Steroidobacteraceae bacterium
CCTGCAGTGCGCGGTGCGCGCGAAGCTCGATGAATGGTTCCAGGCTGGCCTGCAGGACTGGGATATCTCGCGCGACGCGCCGTATTTCGGCATCGAGGTGCCCGACGCGCCCGGTAAGTATTTCTACGTCTGGTTCGATGCGCCGATCGGTTATATCGCGAGCTTTGAGGCCTGGCGTGCCGCGCATGGCGTCTCGTTCGACGATTACTGGCGCTCCGAGTCCGCGACCGAGCTGTATCACTTCATCGGCAAGGACATCAGTTATTTTCACACCCTGTTCTGGCCGGCCGTGCTGTACGGGGCAGGCCTGCGCCGGCCCAGCGCCGTATTCGCGCATGGTTTCCTGACCATCAATGGCCAGAAAATGTCGAAATCGCGCGGCACCTTCATCACCGCCCGGCATTACCTGGATCGCCTGCCGCCCGAGCCATTGCGCTACTACTTCGCCGCCAAGCTCAGCAATGGCATCGAGGATATCGATTTCAGTCTCGAGGATTTCCTCGCGCGTACCAATTCGGATCTGATCGGCAAGCTGGTGAATATTGCCAGTCGCTGCGCCGGCTTCATCGAGCGCGGCGGTGGCCGACTCGCACCGGCGCTCGCAGACACGGCGCTCTACAACGAATTCATCGCCGCGAGCGAATCGATCGCGGCACGCTACGAGGCGCGTGAATACGCCATGGCGATACGCGACATCATGGAACTGGCCGATCGCGCCAACCGCTTTGTGGATCAGCGCAAGCCCTGGTTACTGGCCAGAGACAGCGCGCGCGCCGCCGAGGTCCGAGCGATCGCCACGCAGGGCCTTAACCTGTTTCGCGTGCTCATGAGCTGCCTGGCGCCGGTGCTGCCGCAGATGGCGCAATCGGCCGCAACATTCCTGGGCACGAGCTTCGCCCAGTGGTCGGCCATCGGCACACCGCTGCTCGACAGTCCGATCGCGCCCTACCAGGCGCTCGCGACGCGACTGGATCCGGTCGCGGTCGCAGCGCTGGTCGAGCCAGGTGAGCCAGGCGAGCCGCAGCCGACAGTACCGGACGTGCCGAGCATAGGCATCGAAGAGTTTGCAAGACTGGACCTGCGAGTGGCGCGCGTGGCGCAGGCCGCTCTGGTCGAGGGTTCAAACAAGCTCTTGCGCCTGACGCTGGATGTGGGCGGGCAAGAGCGTACCGTGTTCTCCGGCATTCGCGCAGCTTACGCCCCTGAGCAGTTGATCGGCCGGCAGGTGATCCTGGTCGCCAATCTGGCGCCGCGAAAGATGCGCTTCGGAATCTCCGAGGGCATGGTGCTGTGCGCGGCTGGCGAGCAGGATGCGCAGCTCTTCCTGCTCACGGTTGATCAGGGCGCACTGCCCGGCATGAAAGTCAGCTGACTTTAGCCGAAATAGACGCCGCGCCCACGGCGCCAATACATGATCAGCACGAATCCGGTCACCATGCCGCCCAGGTGGGCAAAATGCGCGACGCCCTGCATGCGGCCGGTGACCCCCAGCGAGAGCTCCAGGATTCCGTAGAGCGTCACGAACAGCCAGGCTGGCATTGGGATCGGGGGAAACAGCAGCAGCAGCCGGCGGTGTGGGAAAGCCATGCCGTAGAACAACAACAGGCCGAAAATGCCACCCGAGGCGCCGATGGTCTCGTACGGACCCGGCGAGACGAAGTGCACCACCAGCAATTGCGTCAGCCCCGCCCCGATCACACAGGTGAAGTAATAGAGTGAGAATCGGCGTGCCCCGAGCGTAAGCTCGACGTCCGGCCCGAATATATACAGCGCAAACATATTTCCGAGCAGATGCCAGAGGTTGCTCGTGTCATGTAAAAAAGCATAGGTCACGAGCTGCCAGGGCTCGAAAGGCGGGGCCCCATAGTCGCGGTCCGCGCCCCAGGGCCAGAGCGCGAACAGTTCGCGCATCTGCTCCCCGCCCGTCAACCATTGCAGGGCATAGACGATCAGGTTCGCGTATAGGAGCGTGCGTACTACGGGCGTGAGGTTGCGGAACATGCGATCTCGCGTTGCAATGTCATCGACATCAAAGCGCATTTTGCCATCAGGAGGGTCTAGTCATGGACGCTTCTCGGTTGAATCGATCAGGCTTTCATCCAGGCCGATGGCTGCCGGGTCTGGCTTGTCTGCTGTTCCTGGGCGGCTGTGTATCGACCTCGTTGATCGAGCGCTGGAAGGACCCGGCCTACAACGGGCCGCCCTTGCACCGGCTGCTCATCGTGGGCGCGCAGCGCGACGACGGCCGGCGACGCATCTGGGAGGATGGCATGGTCGCGGCCCTGACGCGCCATGGCGTGCAGGCGACGGCCTCCTACGTGCTGTTCCCGAACAAGGCGCCCAATGCCGAGGAGCTCGCCGCCACAGCCGCACGCGAGGGGTTCGACGGCGTGCTGGCTTCACTTTTCGTCAGTGCGAGCCTGCGTAACTACTGGATGCCGGGCTATGCCGGCTTAGGCTATGGCTGGCGCTGGCGCTATTACGGCTATTGGGACTCCATGTACGGTCGCGGTTACGTCGAGACCGATCGACAGACCGACTTTCAAACCGACGTATTCACGATCGATCGCAACGGCGGCAAATTGATCTGGAGCGGCCTCACGCGCAGCATCGACGTGGACTCCACGCGCGGCATAACGGAGCAGATCAGTCACGTGCTTGTGCCTGTGCTCATCAAACAAGGCCTCATAGCCGGAACGCCCCACTGAACCCGGATCTCAAGAACGCCGCGTTGCCATCGGGCCCTGATCCGGCCGAGCTGGCCGAGCGCATCGACGCATTGCTGCCGCAGACGCAATGCACGCGCTGCGGCTATGCGGCCTGCAAGCCCTATGCGCAGGCCATCGCGCAGGGTCAGGCGGGCATCAACCGCTGTGCGCCGGGCGGAGCCGCAGGCATCGGCCTGCTTTCAAATCTGCTCGGCTTACCGGCAGTGCCGCTGGAGCCGAGCTGCGGCACGGAAGGGCCGGTGAGCGTTGCCTGGATCGATCCGCAGGCTTGCATCGGCTGCGCGCGCTGTCTGCCGGTGTGCCCGGTGGATGCGATCCTCGGTGCACAGCACTGGCTGCATACGGTATTGCCGGACGAGTGCACGGGCTGCGAGCTGTGCATCGCCGCCTGTCCGGTCGACTGCATTCATATGGACGAGCGCGCCACCGAGGAGCCGGCACCGCTCGCAGCCTCCAACCGCGAGCGCTTTGAGCGTCATCGGGAACGCACCGAACGAGCCGCACTCGAGCGCGCACGGCTGCTCGATGAGCGCAAGCGCATTGCGCGATCGCCCTCGAGCGCATGAGCCCGGCGCGCTGTCGGCAGATTTTTCTGCATTTGCGTGCAGCCAATCCGCATCCGCACGGCGAATTGGTCTATCGCACGCCATTCGAACTGCTCATCGCCGTGATCCTGTCCGCCCAGGCGACCGACAAGAGCGTCAACCTGGCCACGCGCGAGTTGTTCAAACGCGCACCCACCGCGCAGGCGATGCTCGAACTGGGCTATGCTGGTTTGCAGCAATACATCCGCACGATCGGTCTGCATAACGCCAAGGCGCGCAACATCATTGCCACCTGCCAGCTGCTACTGGAAAACCACGGTGGCGAGGTGCCGCGCGATCGCAGCGCGCTCGAGCAACTGCCCGGAGTCGGTCGCAAGACCGCCAATGTCGTTTTGAATACGGCCTTCGGCGAGCCGACCATCGCGGTCGATACTCACGTGTTTCGCGTCGCCCATCGCACGGGCCTGGCGAGCGGTGCGAGCCCGCGCGCCGTCGAAGATGAGCTGATGCGCCTGATTCCACGCGAGTTCCTCAAGGACGCGCACCATTGGCTGATCCTGCTGGGTCGGTATATCTGCAAGGCACGCCTGCCCGAGTGTCCGCGCTGCCCGATAGTGCGCTGGTGCGAATATAAGGACAAAACCAAGCCGTGAGTGCCTTGCCTGCGCCCGGCTCGGTGCGTATCGGTTCGCTGCACGTCTATCCGGTCAAATCCGCCGCCGGCATCGAGCTCGAACGAGCCGCACTGACCAGCGCCGGCATCGCCGAGGATCGCCGCTGGATGCTGGTGGGCGCCGGTGGAGCATTCCTGACGCAGCGCGAGTTGCCGCGACTGGCATTAGTGCGCCCCTCGCTGTCCGAGAAGGAACTGCGCCTGAGCGCGCCGGGCATGGCTGCGATCTCGGTGCTGCTCGCGCAATTGGGCGAGCGACGGCGGGTGCGCGTGTGGCGGCACGTTTGCGAGGCCTTTGATGAGGGTGCGCTCGTCGCCCAGTGGCTCACGGGCTTTCTGGGTCGCGATTGCCGCCTCGTGCGCTTCGATCCGGCGCATCGGCGCCTGAGCGAGCGCGAGTGGACCGGTAACATCGAGGCCGAGAATCGCTTTAGCGATGGCTTTCCGCTGCTGGCCGTGAACAGCGCCTCGCTGGCCGATCTCAATGCGCGGCTCGCGCAGCCGCTGCCGATGAATCGCTTTCGGCCCAATATCGTGCTCGAGGGCCTAGACGCCTTCGACGAGGATCGAATCGAGGAGTTGCGCGCCGGGGATATTCGTCTGCAATTCGCCAAGCCGTGCACGCGCTGTGCGATCACGACCACGAATCAGGACACAGGCAGCGTCGAGGGCGCGGAGCCCTTGCGCACGCTCAAGACCTATCGCTACGACGCGGCACTGCGTGGGGTCAGTTTCGGACAGAATCTAATCATATGCTCGGGCATCGGTGCGCACCTGCAGCGCGGGCAGAGCCTGCAGTTGCGCTGGAAGCGCCTGCCGGCAGGCTAAAGCGCTATTCGACGCTGCCTTGGGTCGCGCCGAACAGGCGTGAGATCACTCGGGCCAGCACACTGAGCAGCAGCACGAACACCGTGATCAACAGCGCACCGGTCCAGGCCAGCGACTGCCAGTTCGGGTACGGGCTGGTCGCGAATTGGAAAATGACCACGGGCAGATTCGCCATCGGCTGATTCAGATTGGCGCTCCAGAACTGATTGTTCAGCGCCGTGAACAACAGCGGCGCGGTCTCGCCGCTAATGCGCGCCAGCGCGAGCAGCACACCGGTCAGCAAGCCGCTGCGCGCGGCCGGATAGACCACGCTCGTGATCGTGCGCCAGGGCTGAGCCCCGAGCCCCGCAGAGGCCTGCCGCATGCTCGAGGGTATCAGCCGCAGCATGTCCTCAGCGGTACGAACCGTGACTGGAATGACGATGATGCCGAGGGATATGGCGCCCGCGATGGCGGAGAAATGCCCCATCCTGATCACGACCAGCGTGTAGACAAACAGGCCAATCACGATCGATGGGGCGCTCAGCAGTACGTCATTGATGAACCGGATCACCTTGCTCAAGCGCGCGGCACGACCGTACTCGGACAGATAGGTCGCCGCCAGAATCCCGATCGGCGCGCCTATCGCCAGTCCGAGCAAAGTCATGACGACACTGCCGTAGATCGCGTTGATCAGCCCGCCACTGCTGCCCGGTGCGGGTGTGGTTTGCGTGAACACCCGCCACGACAGGCCGCCGAGCCCACGCGACAATAACGTCCAGAGCAACGCCGCCAGCAACGCGAGGCCCACGAGCGTGGCCAGCCCTGACGCGGCGAGCGCCACGGCCGAGCTGATGCGTCTCCGGCGCAGGTTGCCGCCTGTCATATGCGCGCCCCGCGCGACTCGAGCCGCATTAACAACAGGCGCGCGGCAGCGATGATCACGAAGGTCAGCACGAACAGCAGCAGGCCCAGCGCGATCAGCGAGGAGGTATAGAGCGTGCCGACTGCCTCGGTAAATTCATTCGCAATGCTGGCCGATATGGTTGTACCCGGGGCCAGTAGCGAGGTCGAGATGCGATGGGCGTTGCCGACCACGAAAGTCACCGCCATGGTTTCGCCCAACGCGCGCCCCAGCCCCAGCATGATGCCGCCGACGATGCCCACGCGCGCATTGGGCAGCACCACATCCCAGATGACTTCCCATTGGGTCGCGCCCAGACCGTAGGCCGCCTCCTTCAGCGAGCGTGGCGTGGACAGAAACACCTCGCGCGTCACGGAGGTGATGAATGGCAGCACCATGACTGCGAGTACGAAACCAGCGGTCAGCAGTCCGATACCGTAGGGCGGACCGCGGAACAATCGGCCGATGATCGCCAGATCGCCCAGCGTGTCGATCAGCCACGGCTGTACCGTGTGCTGCAAGATCGGCGCGAGCACGAACAGGCCCCAGATACCAAAGACGATGCTCGGCACGGCTGCCAGCAACTCGATGCAGGTGCTGATCGGACCGCGCAACCACGTCGGGCAGGTCTCAGTCAGGAATACCGCGATACCAAAGGCGAGCGGCACGGCAATCAGCATGGCCACCAGTGAGGTGATCGCAGTGCCGTAAAGCGGCGCGAGCGCGCCGAACTGCTCGGTGACCGGGTTCCAGACCGAGGAGGTCAGAAAGCCGAATTTGAATTGCCTGAGCGCCGGCCAGCCGCCGTAGAACAACGCCACGAGCACCCCGCCCAGCAGCGCCAGAACCAGGAAAGCAGCAGCCAGGGTCATGAAGTGGAACACGTGTTCCGAGCGCGCCTCGCGGCGCAATTGCAGCTTGTACGGCAGTACTACGCTCGACATATTCGCGTCAGCCCGCCCTTCGGTGCGTTGCGGCTACTTTGCGGTCCAGACCGGCTTACCGTCGACCTTGACCGAATCCTGCCAGGTCTTCTCGACTAGCTTGACCACAGCGACCGGCAGCGGCACGTAGTCCAGGCCCTCGGCCAGCGTCTGACCCTTGCTGAAAGCCCAGTCGAAGAATTTCAGTGCGTCTGCGGTGCTCTTATCCTTGCTGTCGGCATGCACCAGAATAAAGCTCGCGCCGGTAATCGGCCAGCTGGCAGCCCCGGGCTGATTCGTGAGTATCAAATAATAGCCCTCGGCCTTAGCCCAATCCGCATTCGCTGCCGCCGCCTGGAACGCTTTGGCATCAGGTACCACGACCGCGCCGTCGCGATTACGCAGCTTCGCATACGTCATGCTGGTCTGCTTGACGTAGGCGTACTCGACGTAACCGATGGCGCCGCTGGTCTGCGTCGCCTGATTGGCAACGCCCTCGTTGCCCTTGGCGCCAATGCCCACGGGCCACTGCACCGAGGTATTGGCGCCGATCTGCTTTGCGAATGCGGGGCTGCCCTGGGACAGGTAGTTCGTGAACAGGAAATTCGTTCCCGAGCCGTCCGAGCGATAAATTGGGGCGATATCG
>JBEKWD010000113.1:0-7210 GCA_049513435.1 Steroidobacteraceae bacterium
CGTGATGGCTGGTATTGCCATCGATCCGGCTGCGCCGGGCTACAAGCACATCCTCATCCAGCCTCACCCCGGCGGGGGATTCTCCAGCGTCAGCGCCAGTCACATCACCCCGTATGGCAAGGTGTCATCGCAGTGGCGAGTCGTTGCCGGCACCTCCCATTTGACGGTGCAGATCCCCGCGAATACGACTGCCACTGTCCGTGTGCCTGCAGCTCAAAGAAGCGCGCTGCTGGAAAGTGGAAAACACATCGATGTATCCAACGGTATCCTGGCTGTGCAGCAGGCCGGACCGGATGCGATCGTCGAAGTGGGTTCCGGTCAGTACGAGTTTAGCTATCCCATTTCACACTGACGGCTCGGGTAGTCGCCCGACATCATGAAGGCTTTGTTTTGCCCAATAACCAATGACCATTCGTCCGGGTATACGACATTTCTCGGAAGACAATGACCGCCGTGCCTGATGGCATCAGAGTTATAGGAACCTGAATGAAGCTAAGCCTTTCACGCCGTGAGTTTCTCAATGGCTTCGGGATGGCGACAGCCGCAACTGTGCTTCCCCCGATTCCAACCCGCGCATTTTCCGATCCACCCATGAGTTCGCCATTCCGAATTGCAATTATCAACGACGAGATCAGCCAGGACTTCGGCCACGCCTGCGAAATAGCCTCGAAGGAATTTGGAATGGGATGGATCGAGCTGCGCAGTATGTGGAACAAGAACCTGCTCAGACTGGACGCAAAGGAAATCCAAGAGGCCCGGCGAATCCTGGAAAAAACTAAGTTGCGTGTGACGGACATCGCTAGCCCTCTCTTCAAGGTGGACTGGCCGGGTGCGCCTCAGTCGAAGTTCAGCCCCAAGCGCGATCAATTTAGTGCTGACTTCACGTTCGAACAACAGGACGAAGTGCTCGAGCGCAGCATCGAGTTGGCTCAGGCCTTCAATACCGATCGCGTCCGCTTCTTCGATTTCTGGCGGCTGGACGATCAGGCCCCCTATCGTGCAAGCATCAATGAAAAATTGCGCGACGCCGCGGCAAAAGCCGCCAAGAAGAACGTAATCCTCATTCTCGAAAATGAATTTGCTTGCAATACTGCGACCGCGGCTGAAGCAGCCAAAGTGCTTGCCGCGGTCACATCACCCAATCTCATGCTTAATTGGGATCCGGGAAACGCAGCGGAGCATGATGAAAAGCCCTATCCAGACGGCTACGATCTTCTGCCGAAAGATCGAATTGGCCACTGCCATTGCAAGGATGCGGTAAAGACCCCGGATGGCAGCCGCTACGAATGGGCGGCGATGGGCCGCGGCATAATCGATTGGGTAGGCCAGTTTAAGGCGCTGAAACGCGACGGCTATCATTTCGCCGTCAGCCTGGAAACTCACTGGCGCGGCGCGGGCACGCCAGAAGAATCAACGCGGCAAAGTTGGGCCGGCATGAAAAAAGCATTGCAGGAAGCTGGAGCAATTTAAGCGAGGACGTCGCATATGACGAAGAACACAACGCGAGATTTCTCAAGGCGCAGTGCCTCGGGAACGGCGCCGATAATCGTCGAGGGAGGGAGCCCAAATGGTGCCTCGTGTTTTACGACGTGAATTTCTCGATGGACTTGCACTAGGAGCAGCGGGCTTGGCCGTGGGAGCCACGGCAAAAGAGCTATGGCCAGATCATCGGTTCCAATGACCGCCTGAACATTGCTGTGATCGGCCTTAACGGTCGCGGTTACGCTCATCTCTCAGCGCTCAAGGCGAACAAAGATGCTGCCCGCATCTCGCATGTCTGCGATGCGGACAGCCGGCCATGGATCCACGCATCGGGTGCTGCATTGATGTCGGATGGAGTATGAAATTCATCCCGACGATCCGTTGCCCGGCGTTATCGAGAGTATCGCGTACATGCGAGGCGTCCTGTCAGGCATGAAGTACGCAGGACGCAGCTGAGGTAGTTGGCGGCCGGTTCCCTACGGGGTAGGCGCCATTAATTGGCGCCATAGGCGATGCGCCAGATTCGCCCCTTCTGAGAATCTGCAACATAGAGCGCGCCATCTGGCCCTACCGTCACGGCCGCAGGGCGATAGGCGGCGCTTTTGCCACACTTGTCCTCGTGGGTAGGGCCCGCGAAGCCGTCGGCAAACACTTCGGGGCTCCCCGCCTCGCCGAATCTATTCATCGGCACAAACACTACGTCATAACCGCCGTCAAAGCCTTCCGGATCGCAGCCGGCCGAGCCGTGAAAGGCGATGAAGGCGCCGCCGCGATAGTGCGTCGGGAATTGGTGGGCCTCATAGAAGGTGATATCCATCGGCGCGACATGGGCAGGGAATGCCACCACGGGCATCGCGTATTTGCTGTCGGTGACTACTGAGTTGCCGTTGCCGCCGTATTCAGGCTGCGCCAGCCGCACATGCTTGACGCCGTCGTAATAAGTATAAGGCCAACCCATATCGGTTCCTTGGGTGACCTTGAACATCTCGTCGGAGATGTGCGCGCCATCTTCTGCGCTGATGAGCTTTGACCAGGTCTTTTCGGCGCCGTCGCGGCCGTAATTGACCTCATAGAGCGCCTTGTCGTCTGGCGACCAGGCTAGCGCATTGGTGCTGCGGATGCCGGTCGCGAAATGCTCGCCGTCGGCGAATTTCTGATTGAGTTTGCTCGCATTGAATCTCCACACGCCCGCAGCCGCCGCCAAATCCGGGCACGGTGTCAGACCCTGAGCCTGGGCGTTGCGGGGCGTATCCTTGGCCACGCAGATATTTCCCGAGCCGGAAACCGCCAGATAGAGCCCACCGGTACCATCAAAGGCCAGTGCCGGCCGGCCGGGCACATCAATCACCACGGTCTCCGGTTGCGCCATTGGCACCAGCACCTTGCCGGAAAACGGTATGCGATAGAGCGTGTCGGCAGATGCCGCGTAGAGGGCGCCCTTGTAAGCGGCGATGGCAGTGCCGTTGTCGATGCTGCTGAAATGCTCGATCCGATCGACGTGATGATGCGCATCGAGGTGCAGCGCGATGATGCCGGCATTGGGGGCGGCCTTCTCCTGCTTCTCGGTCGAGATGTAAAGACGGCTGGCATCGAGAAAGGCCATGTGGCGCGCCATATTGCCCAGGTTCTCAGCCACCACGGTAGCGTGAAATCCGAGGGGCAAGATCAAACCGTCAGGCTCCGTCGCCATGACGGGCATTGCAGCAAGGGACAATACACAAGCTACGGCTAGCAGTTTCACAGAATTCCCCTGATTCCAGACCGACCTGAATCAATTATGACACCGATACGCAGGGCTTAATGAGACGCTGCGGTAACGCCCGCGATGCCACAGTTCGTCGGTGGCAGTGGGGCTATGTGGAGTTCGCGCGTTCCGCGCGCTTTGTACGCCTACGGCGTGAGTGCGCCGCCGGCGCCGTGGCAACCTCGCCGCCAGCGGGCCGCTGATTCAATGCGACGGCGCCCGGAATGTACTGTTTGCCCCAACGCACAAGCGCGAGCAGCACCTCGCCCAGCGCGCTGCCCTTTGGGGTAAGCGTGTAGGCGTACCGTACTGGACGCTCCTGGTAGGGGGTGCTGGCGACAATGCCAGCACTTTCCAGGCGCTTGAGGCGATCGGCAAGAATGTTCGTCGGAATGCGCTCCGGCGAAAGCGCGAGCTCGCCGTATGTGCGTTTGCCGTGCAGCAGGTCGCGCACCACGAGCAGCGACCATTTGTCACCCAAGATGTCGAGCGAGTTGGCGATCGCACAGAGGGAACGCGCGAAGGGCTTTGCGGTCTTCATGTGTCGGGGCTCCTCACGTCTTGAAAGCGAGTGACTTGCAGAGTGCAAGTTATTATGCTAGCGTCCCTGTATACTTGCAAAGTGCAAGTTACTAAAGGGAGAGCGCCATGAATACGATAGTCCTTCCTCAGCCTGCCGAGGCTCAGTCCAGCGAGCGCGGTGGTATTCGCCTCGCCGTCGCAATCACATTGGCCGTCTGGCTCCTGCTCGTCGTGTCACTCGGTACGGCCGGCGCGTTTGTCGGCCCTCCCGGGGCACCTCCCCTGCCCATTGCGATTGGAGTTGCAGCGCCCCTGGTGCTCTTTTTCGCCTGGATGCGGCTCTCGCAATCCTTCCGCGAATTTGTGCTCTCGCTGGATCTTCGGCTCATTGCTGGAATGCAGGCCTGGCGATGGGCCGGCCTGGGCTTCCTCTCCCTCTATGCGCAGAAGGTGCTCCCGGCTGTGTTCGCCCTGCCAGCTGGCCTCGGAGACATGGCCATCGGGGTCACGGCCCCATGGATCATTCTTGCCTTAGTGCGTCAGCCTGGCTTCGCCGCTCGTGGCGCATTCATACGTTGGAATGTCCTCGGGATATTGGACCTTGTCGTTGCGATCAGCATCGGAACGGTGAGCGCCATTCTCGCGACCGGGGCCCCAGGAGAGATCAGCACCGCTCCGATGGCGACGCTGCCGCTGCTGCTGATCCCGGCATTCCTCGTGCCGTTATTCCTCATGCTGCACACAGCGGCGCTGATGCAGAGTCGGCAACTTATCCGTAGGCGAGCATAGCGGTCATGAAACATGGCGCGCTGGCCCTCGCAATGCATTCTTGTTAGATCTACTTTGAAAGGGGGTTCGGGAACGTCCTGGCTGACCCCCTTGTCAGCCGTTCGTGACAGTCCCCTTCAGGGCGGCCAGAATCGCAAATCGCTGGCCCTATGCGGCGCGTCGGCTAAAGGCGTACATACCATGCACATCAAGAGCGTGTGTCTCCAAGGGGTTGCCACGATCGAGATCGCCAGGCCGGAGAAGAAGAATGCACTGAGCCAGGCGATGTATCGGGCGATGACCGAGACGATCTTGGCCGCAGGCGCCGACGAGAGTGTACGTGCGCTGCTGATCACGGGTCAGCCGGGCATCTTCACCGCCGGTAACGATCTCGAGGACTTTATGCGCACGCCCGAGATAGGCGCCGATTCGCCAGTCGCGGGCTTCATGCAGGCGCTGCTGAACTGCGATAAGCCGGTGGTGGCCGCCGTCACCGGCGCGGCGGTCGGCATCGGCGTGACGATGCTGCTGCACTGTGATTTGGTCTACCTGAGCGACCAGGCGCAACTCCTGCTGCCGTTCGTCAATCTGGGGCTCGTACCCGAATTCGGATCGAGTCTGCTGCTGCCGCGGCTGATGGGGCACGCCCGTGCGGCGCAAGCGCTGCTGCTCGGCGAGCCGATCGGGGCCGCGGAGGCCGTCGCAGTGGGACTAGCCTCGGCGGTACTGCCCTCGAGCGACCTGTTGGCACACGCCCGCCGAATGGCCGAACGATTCAACGCGCTTCCACCGGGCGCGGTCCGCGACAGCAAACGCTTGCTGCGCGGCGCGACCCGTGCCGCGGTCGACCGCGCGATCCAGGAGGAGAGCGCAGTGTTTACGATGCGACTGCGCAGTCCCGAGGCGCGCGAAGCGCTGCAGACTTTCCTGCAGAAACGCAAGCCGAATTTCACACCCCCTTGATGAGCGCGCTCAGAACACTGGCGGGGCAGACCCTCTTCGTGACGGGGGCGTCGCGTGGCATCGGCCTGGCGATCGCGAAGCGGGCAGCACGCGACGGAGCGCGTATCGTCCTGGTCGCCAAGAGTGTGGTACCGAATCCCAAGCTTCCCGGCACGCTGCAGAGTGCCGCTGCAGAGATCGAGGCTGCCGGGGGCGAGGCGCACATCGTGCCGACTGACATACGCGACGACGCAGCGGTCGGAGCGGCCGTGCAGTCGGCGATCGCGCGTTTCGGTGGCATTGACATACTCGTCAACAATGCCAGCGCCCTAAGCCTGACGTCCACGGCGCAGACGCCGATGAAGCGCTTCGATCTGATGTTCGGCGTCAATGTTCGTGGCACCTTCGCCTGCACACAGGCGTGCCTGCCGGCACTAACGCGCAGCGCCGAAGCCGGACACAATCCCCATGTGTTGACTCTCTCGCCGCCACCGGCGCTCGCGCCTCATTGGTTCGCACCGCACGTCGCTTACACGATCGCGAAGTACGGCATGAGCCTTTGCACGCTTGGACACGCCGAGGAATTCCGTCGCCTCGGTATCGCCGTCAATAGTCTGTGGCCACGGACGGTGATCGCGACTGCGGCGTTGCAGATGATCCCAGGTGTGGATCCGAATAAGGCGCGGACTCCGGAGATCATGGCCGATGCGGCCTGGTGGATTCTCACCAGCGATGCGCGCACCGTGAGCGGCAACTTCTTTGTCGATGACGAGCTGCTGGCCTCGCACGGCATCACCGACCTGGAGCGCTACGCGGTCGTGCCCGGCACGCACGATCTGATCAGGGATCTGTTTCTCGATTAATGGCATGCCGGCGCGCCGTAGACGGGGCGCCCAGGTCACGATCCAGTCAGAGAACACGACCGACCATAGCGTAACGGCCCCTGGGCGGTGCTCAGCTCGAGTTCTGTGTCGGATCGACCAGCGTCCCGATGAAAAGCAGCGCGCCGGTCTGCCCGTCCACGATGGCGTAGAAGAACGGACGGTTCATGGTCATGCTGAAGGGACCAGGCCCCGCGATCGTTGGGCCGAACGTGATCGTCGTCGCGCCCGCCGCGACTGTGCCGGTCTCATCGACCTGCACCACAGCCTCGTGCTCGACGTCTGAGATATATACGTTTGGTGCAAGGTCGGCGAAATCTGCAGCGTTAGGGTTGAACGCCACACTCATACCTAGCGACGTCAGGGCATTAACCAACGAGCTGCCATAGGTGGCGGTGAAGCGCGGCAGCCCGATGCTGCCGTTGGCCGGCTCAAGCTCGGAAAGCCACGTGCTCAACTCGTCGGTCGTCATATTAGCGACGAAGCTGCTGAGGTCGACCCCCACGGCGGGCAGAATGAGTAGCATGCTCAGACGACTGGTTTGACCGTAAGGCAACTTCAGTGCCTGAAAATTCGCTCCCTCCAGGTAGGGGAAACTGCCAGTCTGATTCATCATCTGACATGACACTTGAGTGCCGTCGGCCAGTGTAAAGGGCGTAGTGGTGGTCTGACCGGGGTTGAATGCGCTCGTCCACGCGCCTTTGAAGTAAATGGCGTTGGCAAGTACCGCGACCACCTCGTTGTAGTTCCCGGGCGCCAGAATCTGCGTGATTAGGCCATTGGTTTCGCTGGCCACCCAGGCGTTCACATTATCCGGGGCACCGCTTAGATCACCAATCTCGGCAGCGTAATAAGTCTCGTTGGTGCCGAT
>JBEKWD010000114.1:0-7182 GCA_049513435.1 Steroidobacteraceae bacterium
ATCGCCGGTGCTGATATTCGCGAATTCACCACCTTCGAGTCGCCCGCGGCAGCCCTGGCGCACATTCAGCTCGGGCAAGCGGTCTGCGCGATGCTCGAGGCGCTGCCGTACCCAACAGCGGCGGCCATTCATGGTTTCGCCCTGGGCGGCGGACTTGAACTGGCATTGGCCTGCCGCTATCGGGTTGCGCTTGCGGACTCCAAACTCAATCTCGGCCTGCCTGAGGTGCAGCTGGGCATTCATCCGGGCTTCGGTGGCACAGTGCGCAGCGTGCGCTTGCTCGGCGTGCGTACGGCGATGAGCCTGATGCTGACCGGGCGCAGCGTGCGCGCCGACCGGGCGCAGGCGATCGGACTGGTGGATCGCATGGTCGATCGCATGGCTGAGCTGCGCGATTGTGCACGACAGATCCTGCGCACAGCCCCTGCGCCACATCGCCCGGCCCTCACGCAGCGCGTTCTGAGCTGGCCGGGGGTGCGCTCGTTGGTGCGCCCCGCGTTGCTGCGTCAGGTCGCCGCGCAAGCCAGCCGCGAGCACTATCCGGCGCCGTACGCGATCGTGGATCTGTGGACACAGTACGGAGCGCGCGGCGCGCAGGCCTACGCCGCCGAAGCTGCCTCCATCACTAGCCTCTTCTCGAGCGATACGACACGCAACCTCATTCGCGTGTTCCTGTTGCAGGATCGGCTTAAAGGCCTTGCTGGCAAGGGCTCCAGCGGCTTTGAACGCGTGCATGTGGTCGGCGCCGGCGTCATGGGCGGTGACATCGCCGCCTGGTGTGCGCTGCGCGGGCTGCAAGTCACGCTGCAGGATCGCGAACTGAAACTCATCGAGCCCGCGCTGGCCCGTGCACGTGCCTTGTTTGAAAAGCGCCTGCCGACACCCGCCGAGCGCGCCCAGGCGAGCGAACGTCTGCGCAGCGACGTAGCCGGCGCTGGCGTGCGCGAGGCCGATGTGCTCATCGAGGCGATTTTCGAGGACTTAGCGGCCAAGCGGGCGCTGTATGCGGCCTGCGAGCCTCACATGCGTGAGGGCGCTTTATTGGCGACCAACACTTCGAGTCTCACGCTCGAGACCCTGAGCGTCACGTTACGCCGGCCGGAGCAGTTCGTCGGCCTGCATTTCTTCAACCCTGTGGCGCAAATGCCGCTCGTCGAGGTGGTGCATTCGGCGCAAACCAGGCCCGAGGCGCTCAGCGCCGCGATGAGCTTTGTCAGACGCATCGACAAACTGCCGCTGCCCTGCCGCAGTAGTCCGGGCTTCCTGGTCAATCGCGTCCTGTTCCCCTATTTGCATGAAGCGCTGCACGCGGCCGGCGAAGGCATAGCGCTGCGCACGATCGATCGCGCGGCGGTAGACTTTGGCATGCCGATGGGCCCGATCCAGTTGTCGGATGTAGTCGGCTTGGACGTGTTGCTGCACGTCGGTGAAATCGTGACGAGTGAGCTGCAACGCCCGGCGCCGCCCTATACCGCAAAGCTGCGCGAGTTGGTGGCTGCCGGGCAATTGGGTCGCAAGAGTGGTCAGGGCTTCTACCGTTGGCACGAGGGCAAGATCGTGGATCAGGCCGCCGGCCCCGCGCCGCCAGCGGATCTGACCGATCGTCTCATACTCGTACTGCTCAACGAATGCGTCGCCTGCGCGCGCGAGACGATCGTCGCCGATACCGATCTGATCGATGCGGGCGTGATCTTCGGCACCGGCTTTGCGCCGTTTCGCGGCGGCCCCATTACCTACGCGCGCTCGCGCGGACTGCAAGCTTGTGTCGCGCGCCTGCATGAACTCGAGCAACGCTACGGTGAGCGCTTTCACCCGGATGCAGGCTGGGCGCAATTGCACGCCGAGACTGCGGGAATTGCGTGAAATGCATCGGGGAGAGGCAGCTCGCGGCTGTGCTAGCATCACCGGCTGTCCAACGAGCAGAGCGCGCAAGGGCGGGACTCGAGCATGAGCGAAGATAGGGCTGTCAATGTGGCGATGCTTCGAGCATTTTCGCCACTGGACGGCATGAAGAAGGACAACCTGGCCGCTCTGGCTCGAAAGGTCACGGTTACTTCGCTGTCGGCACATCAAGTGCTTTTCAGGGAAGGCGATCGGGACAACCGCACCTACTGGCTGATCTCGGGTCTCATCGAGTTGCTCGAAGGCGAACAAACCGTCGCCATGATCCGCGCCGGCAGCCCAGAGGCGCGCAATTCGCTGGCGCCGAAAGTTCCACGAAGAATGACGGCGCGCGCCGTTGATCCATGCGAGTGCCTCGCGATCGACAGTGAGCTGCTGGACATGATGATCACCTGGGATCAGACCGGCACCTATGAGGTCGCCGAGCTTCAGGCGCAATTCGGTGGTAGCGGCGGTGATGACTGGATGACAACGCTGTTGCAGACCGAGGCCTTCCACCGCATACCGCCCGCGAACATCCAGGCTATTTTTATGCGCATGCAGCGCGTGGTGTGTCGCGCCGGCGAGACGGTGATACAACAGGGCGCGGAAGGCGATTATTTTTACGCCGTAGTCAGCGGCAAGTGCCTGGTCACGCGCGAGACGCCGCTCAATCGCGACGGGCTCAAACTGGCAGAGCTCGGCGTGGGTGATACGTTTGGCGAAGAGGCGCTGATCTCCGAGGCCAAGCGCAATGCCACCGTCTCCATGATCAGCGACGGTGTATTGATGCGCCTGAACAAGAAAGATTTTCGCGAGCTCATGAACGAGCCGCTGGTGAAGTGGGTCACCTACCCGCAGGCGCTCGAGATCGTGGCGCGCGGCGGGCGCTGGCTCGATGTGCGCCTGCCGTCCGAGCATCAGACCCAGGCGATCGAGGGCTCACTGAATGTGCCGCTCTACTTCATCCGCTTGAAGATCTCCACGCTCGAGCGCAACCGGCCCTACGTGCTGTACTGTGACACCGGCCGCCGCAGCTCGGCGGGTGCCTTCATACTCGTCGAGCGAGGATTCGAGGCCTACGTGCTGCGCGGTGGCCTGGATAGCGCCGAGAGCGCGGTTCGGCGTAGCCCTTAAGATCACCAGCAAGCCGGTACCCGCGGCCAAACGCGAGCGGGGGCTCGATCAGGCCGGCTTCGTGGCCCAGACCAGGCACCAGCCATGCGCATTGACCGATTTGCCGGGGAAGATGTTGCAGGCCCCGCGAGCATCGGCCGCCTTGCCCTGAAACTGCACGCAACTCGCGCAGACCTGCCCCGCCTGGTGCGTCGGGTTGGTCGCCTTGGATGCATCCTCCAGATAACCCAGCGCGCTGGCCTGAGGGTCTGTCGCGCTCAAGGGCTCGAGTGCCGGAGCCGCCGCGGCGCCGAGCTTGCTCGACAGGGCGGAGACCGAGGCGCCCACTGCGCCGATTAGCGCGGCTTTGAGCAGGGAACGGCGTGCGATCGGGTCGGTCATCGGATATCTCCTAAGCTGCAGACGTGCGCCGCAGAATGGTAACCCGCTCGAGATGCATCTGGCGATATGCGCCTGACGCGACCGATTCGGTATAATCGGCCTAATTACGGGGGAATGTATGCTTAAGATCAATGCTGAGCAACGCGTGCCAAGGCGCGAGTTCATGAAATCCGCGCTCGCCGTGTCCGGCGTGGCCGCCGCAGCGAGTATCACGGGACCGTCCGTCGTGTGGGGCGCGGCTAGTCAGATCAAGCACAAGTCCCTCGATCCGGTAAATCCGGACATCCTATTCGGGACCACCAGCTCCATCTGGCGGCAATCCATATGGCGTTCCGGCGGCGGTGCTCCCGAACCGGAGCACGACTTGGCATTCTGGATCAAGCGGGTTGCCGAGCTTGGTCTGCAGGGCATAGAGCCTTACGGGGATCAGATTGAGAAATATCGGAGCAATCCGATGGCGCTCAAAAAATTGTTCGACGAAGCAGGCATCACCTTCATCGATGCCTCAAACGGCGAGGAGGGTCAGTCGACGAATTTCATCGACCCGGACCAGATCCCCAAAACCATCGCTGATCATGTGGCATTCGCGCGCGATTTCCTCCAGCCGCTAGGCGCGGATCATTGGAAGGTCAATATGGGTGCCCGCCCGCCCGGCGGCCCCAGCGAGGAACAGCTCAAGCGACTCGCCGATACGCTCAATGAACTCGGACGGCGCACAATCGCTATGGGCATCAGGCTCGCGCCCCACCCGCATATCTGGGGACCGCTGGAGCGGGAAAAAGACATGCGGCGGGTTATGGAGCTGACCGATCCTAAGTATGTCTGGATGACAGCCGACACCGGGCATTTGGAACTCGGCGGCGGCGACGCGGTGCAGATCATCAAAGACTATTTCCCCCGCATCGCCGAGATCCATTTGAAGGACACGTACGCCAAGTTTCGCGGCAACACTGAGACGCCGACGCAGGACATGGCAAAGGTCGCCAGCGTCTATCACAATCTGGGCGGCGGCGGCGTCGACTTCCCTGCCGTGTTCCAGGTATTGCGCGATCGGCACTTCAAGGGCTGGGCGATTTTCGATGTCGATGCCCCGAGAAAGGGTGACGACGGGCTCAGTGCCATCGGCGGCGACTTCGATTTGGCGGTGGACGATTACCTGGCGATGAACATCAACTATCTGCGAGACGTAATCGGCGTGAAGCTGCCAGCGCCGGGGTAAGCGCTTACGCGCCTCACATCGTATGCGTGGCTTTGTCGCCAGAGAGGGCGCCGGCTAAATAATTTTCGATCTTGGTGCGCGTCTGGCCGCGGTCCTGCTCTGAAAACTGCACGCCAATTCCTGCCGTGCGCTTGCCTTGCGCGCCCTTGGGCGTCACCCAGATGACGCGGCCGGCGACCGGCAGTTTCTCATCCTCGCCCATCAGATTGAGCAGCATGAATACTTCATCGCCGAGGCGGTAGTTGCTGCTGGTCGGTATAAACAGGCCACCGTTCTGCACGTAGGGCATATAGGCCAGATACAAGGCGCTCTTGTCCTTGATCGTCAGCGTCAGCAAACCCGGTTTGTTGATGCCGGATCTTGAATTCGAATCTTTGGCCATATATCGCCGTCAGTCCTTAAGATGCCATAGCTGTGCGTCGCGTGCGCGCCAACTGCCAGAGCAGCTGCTCGAGCGCCAGCGAGCGGTTGATGCTACCCAATTGCAGCCGTCGCAATTCGTAGGCGCCATCCAGCACCCGCAGCAGCCCTGTCATATTCATCTCCGAAAGCGCTTCTGGCAAGTGCGCGCCACCGCACATTTTGTCTGATTCGAGGGGACCTCGGGCAACCCAATCGATGCACGCTGTGAGCCAAGTCTCAAGGCAAGCCAGTCGCAGCTCGAAAACGCCGCCTCGCGCCCAGCGCTCCGCGATTGCCGCAATGTCTGCGCCACCGGCAGCTACGGCGCGCAGGGCCTCGAAAGTATCGCTGGCCAAGCGCTCGAGCTCGAGCGCATCACACTGCAGGGCCTCGAACGGGGCCTCGCCGAGCACATCGAGCACGCTCGCCCATGGAGCGGGTCCCTTGTGGCGCGTGAGCCAGGCGAGACTTACGGTGCGCGTCGGCGCGACGATTCTCAGTCGCTGGCAACGGCTGATGATCGTAGCTGGCAATCGCGAGGGCACGCTGGCCACCAGGATCAGCGACACGCCCGGCCTTGGCTCTTCGAGCGTTTTCAGCAGCGCATTGGCGGCGTTGGGGTTCAATGAGTCGGCCGGTGTGATCAAGGCCACAGTGGCGCCGCCCGCATGCGAGCTCAACGCGAGCTGCTCGTTGAGCTCACGCACCTGCTCGACGCGAATGTACTTTGAATCCTCCAGCGGTGTCAGCAGCATGAAATCCGGATGCTGCTCGCTCAGGAACTGCCGGCAGTCGCGGCACTGACCGCAGGGCGGGGAAGCTGCGCGGCACAGGGCTAATTGCGCCGCGAAGCGAGCGAGCCACTCGCCACCGGTGCCACGCTGCCCATGGATCAGCAGCGCCGTCGGAAAGCGGCTGGCCGCACGCGCGCGGCGCAACTGCTCGAGCTGTGAGGCCAGCCAGGGTACTTCCAATGCGGGGTCAAAGCTCAATGCAGGCCTCCGCTTAGCGCCGCAGCAGATCCGCGAGCGCCGCGAAGGCGCTTTCGGCCACGCCCTGCGGGCTCTGTGTCGCATCGATCAGGCGCACGCGCTGCGGCTCGGCGACCGCAATCTCCAGATAACGTGCGCGCACGCGCTCGAAAAAGAAGCGATCCTCATCCTCGAAACGATCGCTGCCAGCGCGTCGCGCGCGCGCGCGCGCCAGCCCCTGCTCTACCGGCAAATCGAGCAGCAAGGTACGCTCGGGCCAAAGCTTGCCATGTACGGCCTCGGCGAGGGACTCGATCAACGCCGCCTCCACGCCGCGGCCGCCTCCCTGGTAGGCGCGCGTGGCATCGCTGTAACGATCGCAGATAACCCAGCTTCCCTGCTCGAGTGCCGGGCGGATCGTATTTTCTACATGCAGCGAGCGCGCCGCAAACATCAGCAGCGTCTCGGCAGCGGGCGTGATGCACTCGGGTCCGCGCTCCAGCACCAGCGTTCGCAGGCGTTCCGCCAGTGGCGATCCGCCCGGCTCGCGCGTCACGAGTACTGACAGTCCGCGTGCGCGCAGCGCCGCCTCGAGCGTGCGTGCCAACATGGACTTGCCCGCACCTTCGATCCCCTCGAGGCTGATGAAACGCTCGTTCTGACTCATCGCCTACCCCGCCCGCTCAGCGCGGGCGCGCCGGTACACCGAGCCTGTGCAGATAGGCGCGCAGCGCCACGTCATGCTCAGCGAGTGTTGCGGAAAATTGATGCGAGCCATCACCGTTGCCGGTGGCCACGAAATACAGTGCGTCGCTCGCAGCCGGATGCAGTGTCGCTTGCAGCGAGGCGGCCCCGGGCAGCGCGATCGGTGTTGGCGGCAGGCCCGGGCGCGTATAGGTGTTATAGGGCGTGTCAGTCACCAGGTCGCGGGTGTGGATATCCCCATCATAGCTGGAGCCCAGTCCATAGATCACGGTCGGATCGGACTGCAGGCGCATGCCGTGATTCAGGCGATTAACAAACACCGCTGCGACTTTGGCCCGTTCATCCTCGCGACCGGTTTCCTTCTCGATGATTGAGGCCAGAATCAAGGCCTGCTCGGGATCGCTCAATGGCAGAGCTTCGGCCCGCTGCGCCCAGGCCTGCTCGAGCTCGTGTTGCATGCGCTCGTAAGCGAGCTCCAGAATCCTG
>JBEKWD010000115.1:0-7083 GCA_049513435.1 Steroidobacteraceae bacterium
TTACCTGGGCAGGCTTCAGCCTGGACGTAACGGCTCGCTACGCGGCGGAGGCTGCTCGGGATCAGGCTCATCAACGCCTCGCCCTCATCACGGACCAAATGCCAGTGGGCGTCGCGCAGTGTAACCGGCAGCTGGAATTCGTCTGGGTCAATCCTGCCTACGCGCGTCAGTTTGGCCTCACGCCTGAGCAATTGCACGGTCGGCGCATCGAAGAAGTTTTAGGACCCGAGATCTTTGAGCATCTGCTGCCCTACTACTTACGGGTGCTGGCCGGTGAGTCGGTGCAATATGAAGGGCCCGAAGCCCTTAACGGCTCGCCCGGTCGTTGGATCCATGCGGTCCATACGCCGATATGGAACGCGGACGCTACTCCAGTGGGGTGGGTCGCAGTGGTGAACGATCTGACCGAGCGTCGCGCGCTTGAAGAGCGCCTGCGCGACGCGCATAAACAAAAGGATCAGTTCCTGGCGACGCTCGCACACGAACTGCGAAACCCGCTCGCGCCGATTCGTTACGCGACCGGGCTATTGAAGCACGAGTTGCCACCCGGTATGGCCGCCGACGCGAGCCAGATGATCGATCGACAGCTCGGGCACATGGCTCGACTGCTCGATGATCTGCTGGATGTATCGCGAATTACGCGCGGCACGCTCGAGATCAGACGCGAGCGGCTCGATCTGCGTGCCGTATTGCGCGAGGCGATTGATATGGCTCGGCCCCTGGCCGACGCCGTCGGGCATCGACTCGTTCTGGAACTGCCCGACCACAGTCTGCTCGTAAGCGGCGATGAAACGCGGCTCATCCAGCTGCTGGGGAATCTGATCAATAACGCGATTAAATATACCAGCGCTGGCGGCCAGATTTCAGTATCGGCTGCCGCAACGAACGGCAAGGTCGCGATCTGTGTGCGCGACACCGGCAGCGGCATATCGGCGCAGCTGCTGCCACATGTCTTTGACTTGTTTACCCAGGGCGAGACTGACTCGCGCGCGCACGGCGGCTTGGGCATCGGCCTTGCGTTGGCAAAGCAGATCGTCGAGCTGCATGGGGGCAGCATCGAGGCCCACAGCGATGGCAATAATCGCGGCAGCGAGTTTCGTGTGCTGCTCGCCATGGCCGAGGAACTACCGATCGCCGCCTCAGTACCTGGGGACGCCTCGAACGTTTCTGTGCTGAGTGCCGGTAGTGTTTTGATCGTTGATGACAACTCAGACGCGGCCGACGCGCTCGCGCAGATGCTCAAGTCCCTCGGATATCAGACACATGTGGCCTATGAAGGTCGTACGGCGATTGAAATGGCAGAAATACTCAAGCCTTCCGTGGTGTTGTTGGATCTTGGTCTACCCCATCTGAGCGGTCGTGAAGTCGCTCAACGGCTGCGTGCACAGCCCTGGGGACGAACCGCGCACCTGATCGCGTTGACCGGTTGGGGAGGGGAGAACGAGGTGCGTCGCAGTCGGGAGGCCGGTTTCGACGAACACCTGACAAAGCCGGTCGATCCCGAGGTGCTTATCAGGCATATGGCGCGCTTGGGGCAGCAGGTTGCGTAGCTTGATTGTCGGTTGAGCCATCACAATAATCGCTGACAGACTCGCCAGAACGCTTCTTGCAGCTTTTGCCAAAAAGGGCGCCGACGCCAAAGCTCGAGCACGATTTCGTCGGACTGCGAGAGGTCGCTGAGGAATAGTTGCCCGAGCTTGGCGGCGGTCTCGGTACCAACGACGATGGCGTCTACCTCGTCGTTAAGGTACGCGCTGCGATAATCCAGATTCGACGATCCCACCGCTGACCAGGATCGATCGATGATGATGCTCTTCGAATGCAGGATAACCGTGTTGCGCTCGAAGATCTTGATGCCTGCCTGCAGCAGTCTCGTATAGGTCGAGCGTTGAACGGCTAGCGACGCAAACGAGTCATTGTGTGACGGCAATAGCAGTCGCACGTCGACCTTTCGGCGCGCAGCTTGAACCAACTCAAGCAATAAGTCAGGCGGAGGTAAAAAATAGCCGGCGGTGATCCATACCCGATGCTCGGCGGCGCCTAGCGCTGCGAGCAACGCGCCGTAATATTGCAGCCCAATTCCGGAACCTGCGCTGCCGATGATTCCCACCGACTCCTGGCCTGGGCGGACCGATGGCGGATGGAACTGGCGATCATCGAGCGGCTCCCCACCATGCGCGTACCAATGCTGTAGAAAGAGGCGCTGCAATTGTGCGACTGCCGGTCCTTCCAACTGCAGATCGGTATCACGCCAGGGGCGAGGCGCCTGCACTGGCTTGTCTTCGTACGCCGCCATCAGGTTGATGCCGCCCACGATGGCAAGCCGACCATCGGCAATCAGAATTTTCCTATGGTCGCGACAATTGGGTGAATAGGGTAGGTGCGCCTTGAGGCAATTGATTGGATTGAAAGACAGCATTTGCAGCCCATGGCGTCGCAATTCCTCAAAAAAAATCGACGATGTGCCGGAGGAACCCAGTGCATCGAAAATCAGCGCAATCTGAACGCCGGCTTGGCTGCGCTCGACTAGCAGATCGCGCAGCGATTGCCCCTCGCTGTGAACGTTTTCGACCACATAGTATTCAAGATGAACAAAGTGCCGAGCCGCTCGTATAGCCGAGAAAATCGCGGGCAGAGTCTCCCTGCCGTCGCGTAACACGGATATGCGATTCCCGAAGGTCAGTTCGAGCTCTGCCGCTTCGTGCGCAATTAGGGGCGCCGGTGCATCACCATACAGTTCAAGAGCCACCTGATTTTCTCTCTGCTCGGCGCGAACCCAGGCCGCGTAAGCACTGTCCCACATGCGAGGCTGCTTATATACGGTGCCCCCTCGCATCCCTGATGCAGGAATGCTCTGACAAAAGGGCGCCCGAGTAGTGCGGCAAAGCCCTTGCCGCGTCAGTGGCGAGATTCCAATCCCAGTCTGCTGGCTATTCTTAACAGCTGGATAGCCGTATCAGCGCCGAGCTTCTGCTTGATCGCTGTCTGATGGTTGGATACGGTCTTCGGGTTGATGCCCAATGATTGCGCAATATCGTTAATGGAGTGACCCTGCAGGAGCAACCGCAGCACTTCGAATTCGCGCGCCGACAGATCGTTGCTAGCGGCTTTATCCATTGAGACGGCCAGCAGCGCGAGGTCTTGAGCCACGGCAGGGCTCAGATATTTCTTGCCGCTGGCAACCGTGTGCACGGCCGCTACCAGAACATTCGGCGCGCTCGATTTTGTGACGTACCCGTATGCCCCAGCTTGCAAAGCACGCTTCGCGAATATGACGTCATCATGCATGCTGAAGATCAGCACGCGAGCGGCGGGCTCGTGCTCTAGCATGCGCCGCATTACCTCGATTCCGCTGATGCCCGGCAAGGTGATATCCATGACGACGATCTGCGGGGCGAACTGGCGGAACAGCGTATGAGCCTCGGCCGCGTCGGCAGCCTCGCCGATGACGACGATGTCGCCGTGTCGCTCCAGCAGTCGTCGATAGCCTTCGCGCACGACGGCGTGATCGTCCACCAGCAGCACCGTGACTCGAGCGTTCTTGCTGCCCGCCATGATCGCTATTTCCCTTGTGCCGGCAGGTGAGCCTCAAATGAAAGGCCGCAGCCCGGGGCACTCGCCAGAACAAAAGTGCCTCCTGCCATTTCCACGCGTTCGCGCATGCCACTGAATCCAAATCCCGAGATCAGCGCGTCGGTATCCATTCCGTGCCCATTATCGGCCACAGTCAGAAGCACCTGGCTGCCTTCTGTACCAACTGAGAATCGCCGCTCGAGCACAATGTGCACCTGCGTCGCCGCGGCATGCTTGTAGACGTTGGTGAGCCCCTCCTGGATCAATCTATACAGCGTCAGAGATAGCGATTCATTCAGTTCATCAAGGTCGCCGCGAGTGGTCAGTGAGAAATGCGTGTCCGGCAGACGCCGACGCCATTGCTCGACGCAGTGCTCGATCGCGGCGCTAAGCCCCAACTCATCAAGGCCCAGGGGCCGCAGGCGCCCAATCATGTCGCTGACGGCCTCATGTACATGATCGACACTGCGGATGATCGACAGTGAAGTATGGCTCACGAACGGGGCGTCGCACCCGCTGCGCTCACCGATCGCCACGGCGTCGAGCTTGATGGCATTCAAATACTGCCCGAGCTCGTCGTGCAGCTCACGCGCCAGATGCTTGCGCTCGAGCTCCTGAATGCGCAAGTGTTCCTGGGCTAGCCTGCGGTTGTCCGCCAGCACCCCGGCCAGCCGCGCTTCGGCAAGCTGCGCCTGCCGGTAACGCCGCCAGGACAGCCAGATCAGGCCAATTGCAAGCACCAGCAATCCGAACGGCAATTCATCGAGCTGGAAGTACTCCCAACGACGCGTCAGTGCGAACAGCGTCTCTGTGAGCTGGAAATGCGCTGACAGGACGAGACTGAGCGCGCTGATACCGATTACCGCTATGACATCTGATCTGGGAGACTTGTGACGCGGTTGCGATACCGCCGATTTCGATTGCGCTTCGGACATGGCTCACCTTATTGATTCTATCGAACCAAAGCTCGCCGATTGGGAATAATTCCCGATCCGACCGGGAAGCAGTCTCTGGTTGGCCGCTTGGCATACGCGGACACTACGCCCCTCAGAGAAACAAGAAAGAGGGGGCTTACGTGATCCGACCGTCGACTTCCTGCGGCGTGGTGCTGGCATGTTGTACATCGGCGCTGTGGTCCGCTATGCAGGTGCAAGCTGCTGACACCGGCACTATTGGCAATAGCCAGGAACTGCAGACGGTGATCATCCAGGCAACCGCGATTCCAGGCGCTGCGGTCGATGCGGACAAGGTCCCGGGCGATGTCCAAACCCTGCAGGCTGCGGACTTGACACGGGTGGGAAGCGCCGACCTGACCGGGGCGATGGACTCTCGTCTGGGTAGCATCAACATCAACGAGACGCTGGATGATCCATTCCAGCCCGATATCTTGTATCGCGGCTTCGAGGCCTCGCCCGTGCTGGGAACACCAGAAGGGCTCGCCGTCTACCAGAACGGGGTGCGCATCAACGAGGCCTTTGGCAACACAGTCAATTGGGACCTTTTCCCCGATATCGCGATCAAGCGGGTGGATCTGGTCAGTTCCAGCCCGGTCTATGGTCTCAATGCGCTTGGTGGCGGCATCTCCATCAGCATGAAAGACGGCTTCAGTTATCACGGCAGCGATGTGGAGCTGTCGGGTGGCTCTTTCGGCAATCATGCTGCCGCCGTTCAATATGGAGCGAGTTCAGACAATTTCGGCATCTACGTCGCCGGCAACGCGCTGCAAAACACCGGCTGGCGCCCTTACTCCGATGATTCGCTGCGCCAGCTATACGTCGTGGTGAGCGCTCATACCGATAACGCGACCCTCGACCTGAGCTATACCCGGGGCGACAACCAGATGGACGGGCAGGGCTCGGCACCGGTGCAGGAACTTGCGGTCAACCGATCTCTGGTCTTCACCGGCCCACAGACCAATATCAACCGACTGAATTTTACGACCCTGAACGGCTCGCTGAAGATGAGCGACACCTGGTCGCTGCAGGGCGTGCTGTATTACCGCCAGTATCAGCAGGTCGTGTCCAATGGCAACACGACCGACTACACCAGCTGTACGACCGGCGCCAACGCGGGCGACCTATGCCAATCCGACGGCATGACACCGCTAAACACCTCCTCCGGTCAGCTCATACCGGATATCTCCCAGGGCGGGACGGTGTATATCGGTGAGAATGACTTCGAGACCATCAATGCATATGGTCGCGGCGCCGCACTGCAGATCACCGACAGTGAGATGATCGCGGGTAGCAAGAATGAATTCGCCGCTGGTGTAGTGCTCGACTACGCCGAGTTGAATTTTCTCTCCGGTGCCCAGATCGGTGTGATCAACTCGCAGCTCTTCGTGGATCCGTCTGCCTGGACGGTCGATACGCCGGAGAGCTCGCCCTCCGGTGCGAGCCCCGTGAATCTCAAAGGCGTCAACAGGGATTTCGGTGCCTATCTGACCGATACATTCGACGTCACGTCGGCTTTTTCACTGACGGCGAGCGGGCGCTATAACAGTGCGGCCGTTGACATCCAGGATCTGCAAGGCACGGCGCTCACTGGCAATAACCACTTCTACCATTTCAATCCGGCGATCGGGGGCACCTACAAACTGTCGCCGACGGTGACGGCATATGCTGGCTTCGCGCAGAACACCCGCACGCCTACGGCGAGCGAGATCGAATGCTCCAATCCGCTGACGCCCTGCCTGTTACCCACGAATCTTGCCGGCGATCCGCCGAATTTGAAGCAAGTCGTCGCGCATACTTTCGAGTTCGGTCTGCGCGGCAGGATTCCCGCGGCCTCGGCCTCAGACGGTACATTCTCCTGGAACTTGAGCGCGTTTCGGACGCAGCTTGACGACGACATCTACGGCATCGCGACCACCATCAGCACCGGCTTTTTTCAGAACATCGGCTCGACGCGCCGTCAGGGCATCGAGGCTGGCTTGAATTACCAGGGCATTGCCTGGTCGACCTATTTGAATTACAGCTACATCGATGCGACGTTTGAATCGCCGCTGACAGTGCCTTCGCCTTCGAATCCTTACCAGGATGCGAACGGCAATATTCAGGTCGAGCCGGGCGATCACCTGCCGGGCATCCCGCAACACCGTATTAAGGCGGGCATAGACTACAAGGTCGTGCCGAACTGGACGATCGGAGCGTCCGTGAAGTTCTTCAGTGACCAGTACTATGTCGGGGACGAGTCCAATCAAAACGCCCCGATGCCCAGCTATCAGGTGTTCGGCCTGCATACATCGTATCAAGCCGCCCAATGGCTGCAGGTGTTTGCGCATATCGACAATCCGCTCAATGCCAAGTATGCGGGCTACGGCATCTATAGTGACCCCACGGGCATAGGGGCCCCGGGGGTACCGGTCAATGGCGTCACCAATGGTCCGGGCGTCGACAACCGATTCTTGAGCCCAGCCTACCCGTTCGCAATATACGGCGGAGTTCGCATCAGCTTCTGATGTGCGGAAATGCCGATGCGCTGATGCGGTCGGGTCGGGGCGCGTGCGCT
>JBEKWD010000116.1:0-7063 GCA_049513435.1 Steroidobacteraceae bacterium
CCGACGAGGGTCTCGGCCAGCGCCTTGGCATTGGCGACGACCGATTTCGCATAGGCCGCAAAGCTCGGCTGCAGCGCCTCGCCGAGCGCCACCGCCTTGGCGGCTATCACATGCATCAGCGGCCCGCCCTGCAGCCCGGGGAAGATCGCCGAATCGATCTTCTTCGCGATCGCCTCGTCATTGGTCAGGATCATGCCGCCGCGCGGGCCGCGCAGCGTCTTGTGCGTCGTGGTCGTCACCACGTCGGCGTAAGGCAGCGGGTTCGGGTAGTGCCCGCTGGCCACCAGTCCGGCCACGTGCGCCATGTCTACCAGCAGCAGCGCGCCGACCTCATCGGCAATGGCGCGAAAGCGCGCCCAGTCGAGCACGCGCGAGTAGGCCGAAAAACCCGCGATGATGAGCTTCGGCCGGTGCTCGTGCGCGAGGCTCTGGATCTGCTCATAGTTGATCAAACCGCTATCGGCGTGGACTCCGTACTGGTGCGCCTGAAAGAACTTGCCGGAGAAATTGACCTTGGAGCCGTGCGTGAGGTGACCGCCCTGATCCAGGCTCATGCCGAGGATGACATCTCCGGGTGCGAGCAACGCCAGATAGGCCGCCGCGTTGGCCTGCGAGCCAGAGTGCGGCTGCACGTTGGCATAATCGGCACCAAACAATCCCTTGGCGCGATCGATCGCGAGCTGCTCGGCAATGTCGACGAACTCGCAGCCGCCGTAGTAGCGCCTGCCCGGATAGCCCTCGGCGTACTTGTTGGTCAGCACCGAGCCTTGCGCTTCCAGCACCCTCGGGCTGGCGTAATTCTCCGAGGCGATGAGCTCGATGTGATCTTCCTGACGCGCGCGCTCGCCCTCGAGCGCGCCCTGCAATGCAGGGTCGAAATCCGCGATGGCCATTCGGCTCGAATACATGGGGCTGCCTTGCTCGACAATCCGTGGGCGGGAAGGCGCGCGATTGTACCTGATCGCGCGCGTGCGGGCGTCTGCGCGCTTCAGGCCGCCAGCAGCGCCTGCACGACATCGTTCCAGGCGCGCGCGAGATTGCCGCGATCGTATCCGCCGCCACCCAGAGCGAGCACGCGGCCGTGACCGAGCCGGTCGGCGAGCGCGCACAGATCGGCAGCCGCGCGTGCATGGCACGCGCTCGTGAACCGCAAGTGCGTGATCGGATCCCCGCCGATGCTGTCGGCGCCGCATTGCAGGATGCAGAATGAAGGCTCAAAACGCTCCACGTGCGTGAGCGCCTGCTGCCAGGCCACATTGAACTCGTCGGCCCCGGCACCGGCCGGCAACGGCAGGTTGAGCTTGGTGCCGGCGGCCGCGCCGCGTCCGACCTCGCTCGCCGCGCCGGTACCCGGATAGAGCGTGTGCCCGCTCTCATGCAGGTCGGCGACGATCAACTCCGCGTCTTCCTCGAAGGCGTAGAACACGCCGTCGCCATGGTGCGCATCGATATCGATATAGGCGATGCGCGCGATGCCGTGAGCCTGGCGCAGATGTTCGATGACCACGCCGCAATCATTGAATACGCAAAAGCCGGCGGCGCGATCGCGCGCCGCGTGATGCAGACCGGCGATCGGGACAAACGCCCGGCGGCCTGAGCCGGCCATGATCCACTCAGTGGCGGTGAGGCTCGCGCCCACCACGCACGCAGCGGCCTCGAAGACCCCGCGGAACGCCGGCGTATCGCCCGCATCGAGCCAGCCGTTGCCACTTTGCGAGCGCTCCATGACAAAGTGGATGTAATCACGCGTATGAAACAATTGCAGCTCGGACAGCAGCGCCTCGCGCGGCTCGAGCAGCTGCACGCGCTGCGAGAGCCCGCGCTGCTCGAACTCACGCGCGAACGCCGCGTGGCGGTCAGCACCGAACGGGTGACCATCCCCGAAACCGTAGCGGGCCAGACGCTCACCGAGTACGACCGCAACCTCAGAGCCTGTGGCGTTCAACGCTTCTCTTCGAGCCGGCGCCCGCAACACGACACGGCTCCAAACATAACATACGGCAGTAGCCGCGCCCCCGGGCGTTGTTTGATAATGCGCGCCCCTTAAGGCTGCTGCCCCGGCGATTCATGGCTCAATTTATCTACACGATGAACCGCGTGTCCAAGGTGGTGCCGCCCAAGCGCACCATCCTGCGCGACATCAGCCTGTCATTCTTCCCCGGGGCCAAGATCGGCGTGCTGGGCCTGAACGGCTCGGGCAAGTCCTCATTGCTGCGAATCATGGCCGGGCTCGATCAGAGCATCGACGGCGAGGCGCGAGCGCAACCGGGCATACGCGTGGGCTTCCTGCCACAGGAGCCGCAGCTCGATGCCGAGCAGGATGTGCGCGCCGTGGTCATGCAGGGCCTCGGCGGCACCTTCGCTCAGCTCGAGCGATTCAACCAGATTGCCGAGGAATTCGGTCAGCCGATGGACGATGCGCAGATGAACAAGCTGCTCGAGGAGCAATCGCGCTTGCAGGATGCGATCGATGCGGCGGGCGGCTGGGAGCTCGAGCGCAAACTCGAGATCGCGGCCGATGCGCTGCGCCTGCCGCCGTGGGAGGCGAAAATCGGCCAGCTCTCGGGCGGCGAGAAGCGCCGCGTGGCCTTGTGCCGCCTGCTGCTTTCACAGCCGGACATGCTGTTGCTCGATGAGCCGACCAACCATCTGGATGCCGAGTCGGTAGCCTGGCTCGAGCGCTATCTGGAGGATTATCCGAGCACGGTCGTGGCGGTGACCCACGATCGCTACTTCCTCGACAATGTGGCCAAGTGGATTCTCGAGCTTGATCGCGGCCATGGCATTCCCTGGCAGGGCAATTACTCATCGTGGCTGGAGCAGAAGCAGCAGCGCCTGGCGCTCGAGGAGCGCGAGCGCGAGGCATTGCGCAAGACCCTGGCACGCGAGCTCGAGTGGGTGCGCAGTAATCCGAAGGCGCGCCAGGCCAAGAGCAAGGCGCGCCTGGCGCGCTACGAGGAGCTGGCCTCGAAGGAATTCCAGGAGCGCAGCGAGACCAACGAAATCTACATCCCGCCGGGGCCGCGGCTCGGCGAGCTCGTCATCGACGTCGCGGGGCTCTCCAAGGGTTACGGCGAGCGCCTGCTCATGGATGGGCTCAGTTTCAGCATTCCGCCCGGGGCTATCGTCGGCATCATCGGCCCCAACGGCGCAGGCAAGACCACATTGTTCCGGATGTTGACCGGCACCGAGCAGCCCGACGCGGGCGCCGTTCGTGTCGGTCCGAGCGTGACTCTCGCCTACGTTGATCAGTCGCGCCAGACTCTCAACGACAAGAAGACGGTCTGGGAGGAGATCTCGGGCGGTCAGGACATCATTCGCGTCGACAATTACGAGACGCCCTCGCGCGCCTATGTCGGCCGCTTCAATTTCAAGGGCACGCAGCAGCAGCAACTGATCGGCGAGCTCTCCGGCGGCGAGCGCAATCGCGTGCACCTGGCCAAGGTGCTGCGCGCCGGCGGTAACGTGCTGCTGCTGGATGAGCCGACCAACGATCTGGACGTCGAGACGCTGCGCGCGCTGGAGGATGCGCTGCTGAATTTTCCGGGCTGCGCGATCGTGATCTCGCACGATCGCTGGTTCCTCGACCGTATCGCGACCCACATTCTGGCCTTCGAGGGCAATTCGGAAGTGGTCTGGTTCGAAGGCAATTATCAGGACTATGTCGCCGATCTCAGGCACCGCCGCGGCGAGGATGCCGCGCAGCCCCATCGCCTCAAGTATCGCAAGCTCACGCGCTAATCGAGCCAGACGCGCGCGTTGCGGAACATGCGCATCCAGCCGCTGTCCTCACCGGCCTCGCGCGGATGCCAGGAGTTCTGCGCCGTGCGATACACGCGCTCGGGATGCGGCATCGTCACGGTGACGCGACCATCGCTCGTCGTCAGCGCCGCGATGCCATGCACGGCGCCGTTCGGATTGGCCGGATAGCGGCAAGCCGGCTCGCCGCGATTGCCGATAAAACGCAACGCCACCAGCTGCTGACCCAGACAATACTGCAGCTGCTCGTCGCTCTGAAATTGCGGCCGACCCTCGCCGTGAGCCACGGCGATCGCCAGGCGCGAGCCGTGCATGCCGGCGAACAGCACTGAGGGCGAATCCAGAATCTCGACGCGCACCAGGCGCCCTTCGAACTGCTCGGCGCGGTTGCGCAGAAACTGCGGCCAGTGCTGCGCGCCGGGAATGAGCTCCTTGAGCGCTGCGAACATCTGGCAGCCATTGCACACGCCGAGCGCAAAGCTGTCGCTGCGGGCAAAGAAGCGCTCGAACTCCAGGCGCGTGCGCTCGTGATAGAGGATCGAGCTCGCCCAGCCGCGGCCGGCGCCAAGCACATCCCCGTAAGAGAAGCCGCCGCAGGCGATGAGCCCCGAAAAATCCGCGAGGCTGCGCGTGCGGGCTAGCAGCTCCGACATATGCACGTCGTGCGCCTCGAAGCCGGCTCGATCCAGTGCCGCGGCCATCTCGAACTGACTGTTGACGCCCTGCTCGCGCAGCACCGCAACGCGCGGGCGCGCCGCGCGCGCGATCATCGGTGCGGCGATGTCGTGCTGCGCATCGAAGCTCAGATGCTGCGAGAGTCCGGGATCGCTCTCATCGAGCATCGCCTCAAACTCCTCCTCCGCACAGACCGGATCATCGCGCAGGCGCCGCATGTGATAGGAGGTCTCCGACCAGGCGCGGCGCAAATCGCGCCACGACTCATCAATCAGTAACGCGCCCATGCGGATGCGAACGCGCAGCGCCGCAGTCGGGGCGCCGAGTCGATGTACGCAATCACCCAGACCGTGGCTCATCAGGCATTGCATCACCGCTGCCTCATCGCGCAGTGCCAGCTGCAGCACTGCCCCGGGTTCCTCGGCGAACAGTTGCGCCACGGCCGTACTGCCCTGAGCCGCCAGCACCAGGTCGAGCCCGCAATGGCCCGCGAAGGCCATCTCGAGCAGGCTCACGAGCACACCGCCATCCGAGCGATCGTGATAGGCCAGCACCAGATCGCGCGCGCGCAATTCGATCATGGCCGCTGCAAAGCCGCGCAGCAGCGCCGCATCCTCGGCATCGGCGCTCGTCCCACCGACGCTCTGATACACCTGCGCCAGGGCGCTCATGCCGAGGCGGTTGCGGCCGCGGGCCAGATCGATCAGCAGCAGCAGCGTCTCACCGCGATCGAGCTGCAATACCGGGGTCCAGGTGCGACGCACGTCCTGCACCGGCGCGAACGCCGATACGATCAATGACACCGGCGCGATGACGCAACGGCTCGTGCCCGCCGCCTGCCATGTGGTCTGCATCGAGAGCGAATCCTTACCGACGGGGATGGCGATGCCGAGCTGCGGACAAAACTCCTCACCCACGGCACGCACGGCGGCATAGAGCGCGGCATCCTCGCCCGCAACGCCGCAGGCGGCCATCCAGTTGGCTGACAGGCGCACATCGCTCAGGGATCTGATATCGGCTGCAATGATATTGGTGATGGCCTCGGCCACCGCGAGCCGCGCCGATGCGGCCGCATCCAGCAGCGCCGTGGGTGTGCGCTCCCCCAGCGCCATCGCCTCGCCGTGCAGGTGATCGTAATCGGCCAGTGTTACGGCCACATCGCTGACCGGTACCTGCCACGGGCCCACCATTTGGTCGCGGCTGATCTGGCCGCCGACACTGCGATCGCCGATCGTGATCAGAAACGTCTTGTCGGCGACCGCCGGGAAGCGCAGTACGCGATAGATGGCCTCGCGCACGTCGAGCGCCTCGCAGTCATTGCGGGTTGCGGGGCGCGGCTGCGTGCGCACCTCGCGGCGCATGCGCGGTGGTCGACCCAGCAGCGCATCGATCGGCATATGCACCGGTTCATCATCAAATTCGCGATCATGGACGAGCAGCACGCCATCAGCGGTGATCTGGCCGATGACGGCGTAGGGACAGCGCTCGCGCTCGGCGATCGCTCGAAAGAGCGCCAGCGCGCCCGGCTCGAGCGCGAGCACGTAGCGCTCCTGCGCCTCATTGCACCAGATCTGCAGCGGCGACATGCCCGCCTCGGCGCTTGGGATCGCGCGCAATTCGATACGCGCGCCACGATGACTATGCGCGACCGCTTCCGGCACCGCGTTGGAGAGCCCACCGGCGCCCACATCGTGAATGAGCTGAATCGGATTGCGCTCGCCCAGCCCCCAGCAGCGGTCGATCACTTCCTGGGCTCGACGCTGCATTTCCGCATTGCCCCGCTGCACCGAGGCGAAATCGAGCCGCTCGCTCGACACGCCGCTGCCGAGCGAGGAGGCCGCACCACCGCCGAGCCCGATGAGCATCGCCGGTCCGCCAAGCACCACGAGGGCCGCGCCGACCGTGACCGTGGCTTTTTCCACGTCGATGCGGCGCACGTTACCCAGCCCGCCGGCCAGCATGATCGGCTTGTGATAGCCGCGCGAGAGCCCCGCTGGATCTTCGCGCAGCGTACCCTCAAAGGTGCGGAAATACCCGCAGATGGCCGGTCGGCCGAATTCATTGTTGAAGCTCGCCGCGCCGATCGGCGCCTCGAGCATGATCTGCAACGGGGAGGCGATGCGTGCCGGAAAGCCTACGTTGTCCCGCTCCCAGGGTTGCACAAACTCCGGGATGCGCAGATGCGAGACCGAGAAGCCCGTGAGCCCCGCTTTGGGCTTGGCGCCGCGGCCGGTCGCACCCTCATCTCGTATCTCACCGCCGGCGCCGGTCGCCGCGCCGGGAAACGGCGAGATGGCGGTCGGATGATTGTGCGTCTCGACCTTCATCACGATATCAATCGGCTCCTCATGCCGCGCATACACGCCGCTGCCTGGATCCGGGAACCAACGCGTGGCGACGCTGCCGCTGATCACAGCGGCATTGTCGCGGTAGGCGGACAGCACCCCTGTGGGGGAGCGCGCGGTGGTGTTGCGGATCATGGCGAACAGCGAGTGCTCGCATTCGACCCCGTCGATCACGAATTGCGCATTGAAGATTTTGTGTCGACAGTGCTCGGAGTTCGCCTGCGCGAACATCATGAGTTCCACATCGCTCGGATCGCGGCCCAGTCGCGCGAAAGTCTCAAGCA
>JBEKWD010000117.1:0-7036 GCA_049513435.1 Steroidobacteraceae bacterium
GATGGCACTGAGGTCCGTGTCATCTGCGGAAACTTCTGGGGCAAGGTCGGCCCTATCGATGGCATCGCGACTGATCCGATCTACATCGATGTGTCGGTAGCCCCGGGTCGAAGAAAGACTCTTCCGGTCGAGACCACGCGGCATGCGTTCGCATATGTTTTTGGAGGATCGGGCAAGTTCTGCAACGCATCCGGTCCGCTTGAGGTCCCTACGGAGGCGGTACAGTGGCTGGATACGGCTCCTCCTACCGCTGCGGCCGACCACTCACTCGTGCTGTTTGGTCGCGGCGACGAAGTGACGGTACAAGCAGGCGATGACGGCATTCGGTTTCTACTCGTCTCGGGCAAGCCACTTGAAGAGCCCGTGGCTTGGTATGGTCCGATCGTAATGAACACTCAAGAGCAGCTACGGCAGGCGTTCATTGAGCTGGAGCAGGGAAATTTCCTAAAGCACTCCACGAATCCTCTATAGTTCCAGCCAGCCCGGAGCATCTATGAGCGACAAGACATCGATATCGGATCAGGCCTTTCTCAAACGACAACAAGCACGACTGCTAAAGCTGCGCGCGGAGCTCTCGAGCTCCACAGGAGCGCAAGAAGAGAGCGGTGTTCAAAGCCAATCGCTCGGTGAAGCGCATGAATTCGAGGACGATGCGCAGAGGCTGTCGTTGCTCGACACGGAAGATGCGTTGATCAGTCGAAATGCTCTGCGCCTGCCCATGATCGAGCGCGCTCTGGAAAAGATTAAGGACGGAACCTACGGTGTCTCGGATGCCAGCGGCAGGCCCATACCTCGAGACAGGCTCGAAGCCATGCCTGAGGCGATATACACGGTTGATGAGGAAGCGGCTCGCAAGTCCGTCAGATAGCGATAATCTCCCCGCTTATCCCCGACACGCGCAGATCGCTGCAGCTGCGCCGCATCCTCTATAGTTCGCCCACGATCGAAAGGTCCTCTTCGGACCTCGAAATAATATCTAAAAGAGTTACAATAGATTGATAATGAATGAAAAAGTTGTGCCCAGGAGAGGACTCGAACCTCCACGGTGTTACCCGCTAGTACCTGAAACTAGTGCGTCTACCAATTCCGCCACCTGGGCGCGGGTGGGCGGCGCAATGTACGGAAGGGGTCGGGGGCTGTCAATTGACGCGCGGACGTAAGCAGCGCCCGCCCAAGCGTGCGCGCGGCTCGGGCGCATCGGTCGAAGCTCCCGCTGTGCGCAGCGCACGCGCGAGCACGCCGGGAAAGCGCAGCTCTCGTACGGTTGGGCGATCCAAGCGCACAGCGGGCCCCGTGCTCATGGAGGCTGAGGGCACGCTGAGCGCGAACCGCAATGGCTACGGTTTTGTTCGTACCGAGGCGCTGAGCGACTCGGTGTTCATCCCGCCCCAAGCCATGCAGGGGCTCATGCATGGGGATCGAGTTCGCATTGCGATCCGCGGCGATGCGCAGGGGCGCTATGTCGGGCAGGTGCTCGGCGTGCTCGAGCATGGCATCAAGGCTTTTCTGGCAACGGTAGAGCGCGGCGCACACGGGCTCGTGGTGCGCTCGGCGGACCAGCGCCTCGCCCTGCACTGCAAGGTTATCGACAATGCGCCGCAGGCACGCGCGGGCGATTGGGTGATCGCGCGGCTGTTGAGCTATCCGCAGGACAACATCGAGGCCGAGGTGCGCATCGAGCAGAAACTCGATCCGGAACGGCCGGTGCATATGGCCACTGAGGCGGCGATCGCGCGTTTTGGCTTGCCGGTGGAGTTCTCGGCGGCGGCACTGCGCGAGGCAGGGCAGTGCGGCAAGAGCGTCGATCCGGCCGAGGCCGCGCAGCGCGTAGATCTGCGCTCCGTCCCGTTAGTCACGATTGACGGCGAGGATGCACGCGATTTTGATGACGCGGTGTACGCCGAGCGGCTCGAGGCGGGCGCATTTCGCTTGCTCGTGGCCATCGCTGATGTCAGTCACTACGTGCGGCCGGACTCGGCGCTCGATACCGAAGCGCGCGCGCGCGGTACCTCGGTGTACTTCCCGACCCGAGTACTGCCCATGCTGCCCACGGCGCTATCCAATCATCTGTGCTCGCTCGAGCCGGACGTGGATCGGCTGTGCATGGTGGCCGATATGCGTATCTCCCGGCGCGGCGCGCTCGAAGCCGCCCGTTTCTACCCGGCGGTGATGCGCTCGGCGGCGCGCCTGACCTATGCACAGGCGCACGAGGCGCTCTTTCTTGCCACACCGGCAGCGCGCGATCGGCTGGGCGCATTGCTCGAGCCGCTGCTGCCGCTGGTGGAGGTTTATCGCGCCCTTGCCAGCGCGCGTGCGCGCCGCGGCGCCCTGGATTTCGATGCACCCGAGGCCGAGTTCGTGCTTGAAGGCGGCGAGCGCGTGCGCGCCATCGAATTTATCTCGCGCAATGAGGCGCACCGATTGATCGAGGAGTGCATGGTGATAGCCAACGTCGCGGTGGCGCAGGAACTGCAGCAGCAGCGCGTGCCGGCGCTGTTTCGCGTGCATGCGCCGCCCGACGAGCGCAAGCTCGAGCAGTTGCGCACGACGTTGCGCGTGCTGGGTATCGACTTGCAATTGCCCGAGCCGGTAAAGCCAAAGGATCTTGCAGCGATCGCGCCGCGCGTTCGCGACCCGAGCAGTCGGCCGTTCGTCGAGTCTTTGATCGTACGCTCCCTGGCGCAGGCGCTCTATCAGCCGGAAAACATCGGGCACTTCGGCCTGGCATTGAGTCACTACGCGCATTTCACCTCGCCGATTCGGCGCTACCCGGACCTCATGATTCATCGCGCGCTGCGTGCGCGCCTGAACCTGACACCGGCCTCGAGCCTGCCCGCGGGTCCGGAGCTCGCAGCCCAGGGAGTCGAGCTCTCGCGCCTCGAGCGTCGCGCCGATGAGGCGGATCGCTATGTGGCGACGTTTCTCAAATGCGTGTATCTGCGCGATCGCATCGGGCAGTGCTTCGACGGTTTGATCACGACCGTCGTGGAGTTCGGCTGTTTCGTGCAGTTGCTCGCACTGGGAGTCGATGGGCTGCTGACACTGGCCGCATTGCGCGACGATGACTATCGGATGGCGCGCGATGGCGGCCAATGGCTGGGCCAGCGCAGCAAGCGCCGATTGGCACCGGGCGAGCGCCTGCGGGTGATTGTCGCGTCAGTCAAGCCAGTCGAGGGGCTCATCGATCTTGAGCTCGCGGACTGAAGTCGTCTACGGCCTGCATACGGTGCGCTCGCTGCTGCAGCGCCACCCCGAGCGGGTGCTGCGCGTGTCATTGCAGCATGGCCGCTCGGACTCCCGGGCCGCGCAAATCGAGCAGCTCGCGCACGCCGCCGGACGCCCGGTCGAGCGCATCGATGCTGGCCGCCTGAGCGCCCGGCTCGGAGATGTGACGCATCAAGGCGTTGCCGCCGAAGTATTGCCGTTGGCCCCGTGGCGTGAACAGGAATTGCTCGCCTCGCTCACCAGCACGCGCGATCCGCTGCTGCTTGCGCTCGACGGCGTGCAGGATCCGCACAACCTCGGCGCGTGTCTGCGCACTGCGGACGCCTGTGGCGTACTGGCGCTGATTGTTCCGCGCGATCGTGCCGCACCGCTCAATGCGACGGCGCGTAAGGTCGCGACCGGTGCTGCGGAAACCACGCCGGTGGCGGTCGTGACCAATCTGGCGCGCACCCTGGGGTTGCTCAAGGATGCCGGGCTCTGGATCGTCGGGGCCGATGCTCAGGGCCCGCAGAGCGCTGCGGCCGTGGACCTGACCGGACCGCGCGTGCTGGTCATGGGCGCTGAGGGTTCGGGGCTGCGCGCGCTCACGCGCCGGCACTGTGACTGGCTGGTGCGATTGCCGAGCCTTGGCGCCGTCGACAGCCTGAATGTCTCCGTGGCCGCCGGGATGCTGCTGTACGAGGCCCTGAGGCAGCGTGAGCCACCCGCCGGCCGCTAAGGGGCGGCATTAATTGCTTCAGGGGGCGGCATTTTGTATTCTCTGCGGCCATTTTTGCGACGACCCGGCCGCCATTCCATGATAGAAGGTGTGCCGGCACTCCTTGCCGCACCATGAACAGGCACTTACCTGGCAGCGGGCGGCATTACCCATAGGGAGCACGTGTGAGGCATTACGAGATCGTATTTCTGGTTCACCCGGACCAGAGCGAGCAGGTCCCAGCCATGCTCGAGCGCTACAAGGGCCTGATAGCGGCCGGCAACGGCAAGGTGCACCGTATCGAGGATTGGGGCCGGCGCCAGCTCGCCTACCCGATCTCCAAGGTGCACAAGGCCCATTACGTGCTGATCAACATCGAGGTCGATCAGAAAACTCTGGCCGAGCTGACCGGCGCCTTTCGTTTCAGCGATGCCGTGCTGCGCTACCTGGTCACCGGTGTGGAACTGGCGATCACCGAACCCTCGCCGATGGCGAAGGCGGAAGAGGAGGGCGAGGCCAGCCGTCGCGAGCGCGACGACGAGGGCGATGACGACCAACAAATGATAGGTGTCTGATGAGAACTCCGAGCACATCGCGCTTTACCCGGCGCAAGAAATTCTGCCGCTTCACGGCCGATGGCGTGGCGATGATCGACTACAAGGATCTCGCGACTCTGAAGAACTATGTGACTGAAACCGGCAAGATTGTTCCGAGCCGCATCACCGGCACCAAAAGCTTCTACCAGCGGCAGCTGGCTACGGCCATCAAGCGCGCGCGCTTCCTGGCGCTGCTGCCCTATACCGATCAGCACTGAGGGCGATTGGCATGGAACTGATCCTGCTGCAGAAAGTGGCCAATCTGGGCAATATCGGCGATCGCGTGCGCGTGAAGTCCGGCTATGGTCGCAATCATCTGCTGCCCAAGGGCAAGGCCACGCTCGCGACGGCGCAGAACATTGCGCGCTTTGAGGCGCGCCGCGCCGAGCTCGAGCGCAGTGCTCACGATGAGCTCGCACGTGCGCAGCAGCGCGCCGAGGCGCTCAAGGAATTCAAGCTCACGATTGCGGCCAAGGCTGGCAGCGAGGGCAAGCTGTTCGGCTCGGTCGGCACGGCCGATATCGCCGAGTACAGCACCAAGGCCGGTCACGCACTGGCGCGCAGCGAAGTGCGTCTGCCCGCCGGACCGCTGCGCACGGTCGGCGAATACACCGTGCAATTGCATCTGCATGCCGACGTCAACGTCGAGCTGCCGATCGTGATCGTCGCCGAAGAAGCGGCCTGAGCAGCCGCGAGCAACGGCTCGGTCGCATGGAGCCTGCGCGGATAATGGGGGAAAGCCAGTGAGCACCATGCCGCTGCGCTCGCGCCGCGATAATGACAAAGCCGGCACGGAAGGCCTGACACCGCCGCATTCGGTCGAAGCCGAACAGTCCGTACTCGGCGCACTGCTCATCGATGCGACTACCTGGGAGCAGGTCGCGGACGTGCTGAGCGCCGAGGATTTCTATCGCCCCGACCATCGCCTGATCTACGAGGCCATCGCCGAGCTGATCAACGTCGGGCGACCGGGTGATGTGGTCACGGTGTCCGAGCAGCTCGAGCGGCGGGCGCGGCTCGAGGATGCCGGCGGCCTGGCTTATCTGGGCACGCTGGCGCGTGATACGCCGACGGCGGCCAATGCGCGCGCCTATGCCACGATCGTGCGTGAGCGCGCGCTCTTGCGCCGGTTGATCGAAGCCGGCCACGCCATCGTCGCTTCAGTGTTCAGCGATGAAGGCCTGCCGGTGCGCGAACTGGTCGATCGCGCCGAGGCCCGGGTGTTCGAGATCGCGGAACAGGGTGCGCATAGCCGCGGCGGGGCGCGCAAAGTCAGTGCGTTGCTGCCCGAGTTGATCGACAAGATCGACGAATGGCACACCAATCCGAACAAGCTGCGCGGGCTGGCGAGCGGCTTCACTGATTTCGACCACAAGACCGGCGGTCTGCGCGGCGGTGATCTGATCGTGATCGCGGGCCGCCCGTCGATGGGCAAGACGACCCTCGCGCTCAATATCGCCGAATACGCCGCCGTCAGTCCGGACAGTAAGGCCGCGGTTGCGATTTTCAGCATGGAGATGCCGTCCGAGCAATTGGTCACGCGCATGCTGGCCTCGATCGGTCACGTGCCACTCAACAGCATCCGCAGCGGTCATATCTCCGACGATGACTGGGTGCGCATCACCGCGGCCACGAGCCAGCTGTCCGAGGCACGGATTTTCATCGATGAGACCAGCGCGCTGACGCCAACGGAGCTTAGGGCTCGAGCGCGGCGCATCAAGCGCGAGGCGAATGGGCTGGATCTGATCGTGGTGGATTACCTGCAGCTTATGCAGGTGCCCGGCACGCAGGAGAATCGAGCCACCGAGATCGCCGAGATCTCGCGCGGCCTCAAGGCGCTGGCGAAGGAACTGGACGTGCCGGTGATTGCAGTCTCGCAGCTCAATCGCGGCGTCGAGCAGCGCGTCGATAAGAAGCCGGTGATGTCGGATCTGAGGGAATCGGGCGCGATCGAGCAGGACGCAGACATGATCCTGTTGATCTATCGCGATGAGGCGTACGACAAGAATTCGACCCGCAAAGGCATCGCGGACATCGATCTGGCCAAACACCGCAATGGCGAAACCGGCACCTTCCACCTGACCTTTCAGGGCCAGTACACGCGCTTCATCAACTTCGCGCCCGACGCCTACGCCGAGGGCGTATTGCGGTGATTTGGGCAAACCGCGCTGGCCGCCGGCAGCCCGGGCACGGTCGGTAGAGCCGGTCCGTGGCCGTGCTGGGGCAATTCGGTTCGCGTCTGATCGGGCGCGCCGATCGAATGCTGCGTGCCACGGTGAGCGCGGCCAAGCAGGGGCAGCTCAGCGGCATCATGTTCTGGGCGGCCCTGATCGGCGTATGTGGCGCGTTCACCGGCGTGGCGTTTCGCGCCAGCGTGCGGCTGGTACAGCGAGTGCTGACCGGTCAGTACGCGGGTCTGGTCGAGACCGCCGAGCTGCTGCCCTGGTGGGCGCGCATTGCGGTGCCAACGATCGGCGGGGCCTGCGCGGGAGCGTTGCTGTGGCTCGCAGCACGCACG
>JBEKWD010000118.1:0-7025 GCA_049513435.1 Steroidobacteraceae bacterium
GGCACCAGCACGCGGGGATTTCGGCACAGTTGGATCATTAACCGGGAGATCGTCAGAGCTTGTCGAGCTAATGGAATATGGACAGCGCTGCCCTTGGTACTATTGAAGTTACCCTTTAAGTTGCAGGAGGTGTTATTTCGTAACGGCTCCTCGAAGACGCGTGGGTCATGAAGCCAGTGCTGGTTACCGGAGCCACCGGCTTTGTCGGCGGCTTCGTGTGCGAGGCTCTGGCTCGGCGGGGGCACACGGTCCGCGCCGCTGTGCGCGCCGTGGGTCCTTTGCCGGCACATGCGGCTGAGTCGGCGGTAATCGGGGGGATAGACGAGTCGACCGACTGGAATCGGGCGCTGGATGGCGTTGACGCCGTTGTGCATCTGGCCGCCAAGGCCCATACCATGCGCCCCGCGAAGCTTGCATCACAAGAATTCCACGCGACCAACGCGCTCGGTACGCAGCGGCTGGTGCAGGCTGCGGTCAAGGCCGGCGTGCGCCGATTCATCTATCTCAGCAGCGTCAAAGTCAATGGCGAGGGGCGCGCCAATAGCCCCTACACGCCGCGGGACGCGCCCAATCCGCAAGATGCCTACGCCGCGTCGAAGTGGTTGGGGGAGAAAGCAGTGTCAGAAATTGAAGCCGGCTCGCCGCCGGAGCGGGTTATCGTGCGCGCGCCCTTGGTTTATGGGCCGGGCGTGCGCGCAAACTTCCTGCGCCTGATGCGCTGGGTTGAGGCGGGCTGGCCGCTACCACTCGGAGCGGTGCACAACGCGCGCAGTCTGATCGGCGTCTGGAATCTCGCGCATTTATTGGTGCTGGTATTGTCTCATCCGGCAGCGGCGGGCGACACGTGGATGGCCTCGGACGGACAAGATCTGTCTACCCCCGCGCTGATGAGACAGATCGGCGCCGCGATGGGGCGCCGCGTTCGACTGCTACCGGTTCCGGTACCGCTGCTGCGTCTGGCGGGTGGGCTGATCGGCCGCAGTGACGAGATCAGCCGCCTCTGCAATTCTTCGACCGTCGATATTTCGGCAACCCTTCAGAAGCTCGATTGGTCAGCGCCCGTTTCGGTCACGGCGGGTATCGAGCGCACGGTTCAGTGGTATCGCGACGAGGGCCGCGCACTTGTGGCTTGATGGCGTCGCTGCGGCGGTCATGGCATTCATCATTGCGTGGGCGGGCACGGCGTTGATGCGCAGGATTGCGCTCGCGCGCCGGCTGCTCGATGTGCCCAATGCGCGCAGCTCGCATTCGGTGCCGACGCCACGGGGCGGGGGCGTCGCGATCGTCGCGGCCGCGACATGCTCGCTGTTACTGCTCGGCCTGCGACACCGCGTCGATCCGCAGTTGCTCGTGGCGCTACTGGGCGGCGGATCGGCGATTGCGCTGGTCGGGTTCGCCGACGACCGCCGTCCGGTATCCCCGCTGATCAGGCTGCTGGTGCATTTCACCGCTGCCATCTGGACCGTAGCGTGGCTTGGCGGACTGCCGCCGCTAGCGATCGGCAGCACCATCGTGCTCGGGCATTTGATGGCAAGCCTCATTGGTGTCATCGCGATCGTCTGGGCACTGAATCTGTTCAATTTCATGGACGGCATCGACGGCATTGCCGCCTCCGAGGCTCTCTTCATCACCTGGGGTGCGGTCCTCTTGGGCTTCTCGAGCGCTAGCGGCGATGGCGCGCTCATGTTCGCGCTCGCAGTGGGTGCCTCGTGCCTTGGTTTTTTGTACTGGAACTGGCCGCCGGCAAAAGTCTTCATGGGTGATGTCGGCAGCGGATACTTGGGCTATCTATGGGCGGCGCTCGCGATCGCTTGCGCCCGCGAGCACCCAATGGCCTTGGCGGTATGGACCGTTTTGGGCGGCGTCTTTCTGATCGATGCCACTTTGACGCTGCTGTGGCGGCTGGCCAGAAGGGAAAGAATCTATGAAGCCCATCGCACACATGCGTATCAATGGCTTGCCCGTCGCTACCGCAGTCATGGTCGAGTCACGGCATTAGTACTCGGGCTGAATCTTTGCTGGCTGCTGCCGTGTGCGTGGTTTTTGTCGCACTTCGGCGACAGTGCGGGCTGGATTCTGATCGCCGCCTTGTTGCCCGTAGCCGTGCTGTGCTGGGCAGCGGGGTCGGGAAGAGCCGAGGTGTGCTAGCGCACGGAGCCCATATAAGCTCGTAGCCGATGCTGTGCCAGGCAGCTGGATCGGGAAAAGCGGAGGTGTGCTAGCGCACGGAGCCCATATAACAATTCGTGATAGAAGTCACCCTGTAGGATCAGTTACATGTGACGACGCGCATTATGTATCTATCGATATTACAATAACTTCTGTACGTTGGATGTCGACTTGCGCCGTTATGTGCAAACGACGGGCCGGCCAAGGTGGCACTCCACGTGAGTTTACAGAAGCGAAACATGTCAAAGACCGAGTTCAGCAGCCTCTCTTTTCTCGCCAGATCACTCATCTCCCTACCTCGGCCAGCCAAGCAGCTGGTCATGGTCACCATTGACTCTATCATGCTGCCGCTCGCACTCTGGGCGGCGCTGGCACTTAAGCAAGACCGTCTGACCATCGACATCGGAGCCCACAGCGGCACGTTTCTGGTGGCGCTGGTCGCGGCGGTGGCGACCTTCTGGGTGCTGGGCATCTATCGCTCCGTGATCCGCTTCGTAGGCCGGCAGACGATGATCGTGGTCATCGCTGGCGTAACCATTTCGGCCGCCGCCGCCGCCTTATATGGCGAGGCGCGCGCGCTCCAGGGCGTCACGGCCTCGACACTGGCCATCTACTGGACGCTCGCCCTGCTGTGCGTGGCGGGCAGCCGCTTCCTCATGCGATCGGCGGTTAATCACAGCATCAACGGCCGTAGGGCGCGTCGCGTGGTGATCTACGGCGCCGGTGAGGCCGGCGGCAAATTGTGCTCAGTCTTGCTCGGTGGTCCGGATTTCGTGCCGGTCGCTTTCGTCGACGATGATCGCTCCTTACGCGGCAGCTGCATCAACGGCATCCGCGTTTACGGCGCGAGCGAACTGCCGAAGCTGATCGCGCGCCACGGCGTCGAGCGTGTACTGCTGGCGATGCCTTGCATTCAAAATTGGCGACGGCGCGAGATCCTGGACAATCTGGCGCCGCTGGGCGTGCATGTTCAGTCGCTGCCTGACCTCTCCGATATCATTGCGGGCCGCGCTCGCATCGATGAAGTCAGGGAAGTGGAGGTCGCGGATCTGCTGGGCCGCAATCCGGTTCCACCCCACACCTCGTTATTCGGCACCTGCATCCGTGGCAAATCGGTCATGGTCACCGGCGCTGGCGGCTCGATCGGCTCCGAGCTGTGCCGGCAGATACTGCCACTCAAGCCCCGGCGGCTGGTGATGCTCGAGATGTCCGAGTTCGCGCTCTACAACATCGATCGCGAGCTGCGCGAAATGGCGAAAAAGCATGGGCTGGTCGTGGAGATCGTGCCGCTGCTGGGCAATGCGCACCATCTGCATCGCGTGCGAGAGGTTTTACAGGTCTTCGAGGTAAAGACTGTCTACCACGCCGCCGGCTATAAGCACGTGCCGATCGTCGAGCACAACATTATCGAAGGCATACACAACAACGTCATAGGTACCTGGTACACGGCCGAGGCGGCGCTGGATGCAGGGGTCGAGACGTTCGTGCTGATATCCACCGACAAGGCAGTCAACCCGACCAATGTCATGGGTGCGACCAAACGCATGTCCGAACTGGTGCTGCAGGCGCTGCAGCATCGGACCAAGGCTACGCGCTTCTGCATGGTGCGTTTCGGCAATGTGCTGGCCTCATCCGGCTCGGTGGTGCCTCTGTTTCAGGAACAGATCAAGAAAGGCGGCCCTGTCACAGTCACGCATCCGGACGTGATCCGCTATTTCATGACGATCCCGGAGGCGGCGCAGCTGGTAATCCAGGCCGGCGCGATGGCCGGTGGTGGCGACGTATTCGTATTGGACATGGGCCAGCCGGTGCGCATCGACGCTCTCGCGCGCCGCTTGATCGGACTCATGGGCATGAGCGTGCGCGATGCGAGCAATCCGCACGGCGACATCGAAATCAAGTACACCGGGCTGCGAGCCGCCGAGAAGCTCTATGAGGAGCTCTTGATCGGCACCAACGTTGCCGGTACGGATCATCCAATGATCATGCGTGCCATGGAGCATTCCAGCTCCTGGGCACGCATGCAGCAGCTGTTGAACGAACTGCTGCTGGCGCTGAACGCGTTCGACTGCGATGCCGCTTTGCAGGTACTGGCCGATGCCGTGGTGGAATTTCACCGCGGGCCGGAGATCCGGGATCACGTGTGGACGCACAAAGTCGTGCCGCCGAAACTGGAAGACCGCAAGGTCTCCGATCTGGCTGCAAAGCGTCGGCAATCAGAGGCCGGAATGCGCTAATGGCTGGCCTTGCGAAGCCTCCAGCGGCATCGTCCTGACGCCGAGGGCCCGGTTTCGAGACGCAGACGTGTGAGATAGGCGTGACGCTGCATTATCGCTTGCTGAACGTATTCACGCAGGGGGGCCGAGCGCTCAGTGGCAATCCGCTGTGCGTGTTCGAGGACGGCCTGGGCCTGGATGATGCAACGATGCAGGCGTTGGCCCGACAGTTCAATCTGTCCGAGACGACCTTCCTGCTGCCATCGAGCGTGGCCAATGCGCGGGTGCGCATCTTCACGCCCAGCTATGAATTGCCCTTCGCGGGCCACCCGACGCTGGGCACAGCGGCCGTGTGCCGTGCGCTTGGACTCGGCCAGGATACGTTGAGTCTGGAGATGAAGGTGGGAGTCGTGCCAGTCTCGGCGAAGGGCGAGCGCTGGACGCTCACTGCTCCGGCGCCCAGCTGGCGCGAGCCCGAGCTGTCGCGCGCGCAGTTGGCACGATTGCTTGGCCTGACCGAGGCCGACGTGCTCGAGCGTCCGTTGTGGGTACGCACCGGTAGCGAGCAGCTGATCGTGCCGCTCGCCAGTGAGAGCGCGGTGCGCCGCGCAGTGGTGCAACCCGCAGCCTTCGGTGAGCTGCGCAGCGCCGAGGGCGCCGCCATGGCCTATGTGTTCGCGCTGCCCTCAGCGCAGCGCGCCGTCGCGCGCTTTTTCTTTCCTCAGGGCACGAGCGTGCTCGAGGATCCTGCCACGGGCTCGGCCTGCGCAAATCTGGGCGGCTGGTGGCTCGCGATGGGTCGCGCATTGCCGTGTGATCTTGCGATTTCACAAGGCGAGCAGATCGCCCGCCCCTCGAGTCTGTATCTGAACATAGAGCTCGATCGTCAGATTCGAGTCAGCGGTGAGGTCATCGAGCTCGGGCGCGGCAGCCTCGTTCAGTTCTGAACCAGGAAATCGATCGAGCCATCCAGGGCGCGGGTGCCGAAGCGCATGATGTCGACCTTGGTCGGGGACACGACATAGAGCACCGCGGGGTTGGAGCCGATGCCGGTCTCCGTGATCGACCCCAACCCACGGCCCAGGGTCGGATCGATCGCAAAGCTTCCATTGGTCTCGCCGCTGCTGAGCGCGCCGTAGTTCAAAGCCATCGACGTCTCCAGGCTGATAGGACCGTGGGACTGCGGATAGGCGGTGTAGCCGACGAAGTTATTGGCCAGCGTATCGGGGAAGGTTCCCTGTGCCGGTGGAATGGGATAGGGGCCCTGGAACTGCGCCTCCAGAAAGCCGGCATTGCCCGCAACGCCGGTCTGTTCCACGATGTAGCCGTCGGCTATGCCATCCAGATAAAATGTAAACGACAGCGTGTTTGCTGAATTGACCAGGCTCAGTAGGCCGCGCCCACTCGCGGGATCGACACTATAGCTTTGCCCGCTAAACAACAGCCCCGCGTCGTCTATATCCTGATACGAGATATCGAGCGTGGCATCGATGGTGCCGGCCGCGGCGTTACCATTCGTGAGCACACCCATCTCCATCACAGTCATCGGTTCGATGTCGCCCGAGGCACCGAACAGGCTCACGACCGCCGGGGAGCCCAGCCCATTGTTGCTGAAGACCCCCGGGCTTACATCACCGACCTGCGCCGTCATCTGACCGCTCGCGATCGGCGTGCTGGCCGCCGAGTCGATGTCCATGAGGAACATCTTGTTGGCGTTGACGAGGTAGTAGGCCAGCGTTGAGGTCTGCGCGCCGCTCGTCAGCGTCGCGGTTCCGCGGCCATAGATATCAGGCGCCGACAATGTGCCCGTGAGCGCCGCATCGTTGAGCGGATTGACGGCATCGTTGGAATCGATCAAACCGCCGCTCATGTTGCCGGAGCTGTCGGTCGTGAAGCGACCGGCAGTGCCGAAATGCAAGCTGCTGCTATCCACGCCGATCAGACCGAAAGCGAAATTACCGCTCGGCGCGCTCGCGGTAATTGCGGTCTGCTGCTGCAGTGTTACTTCCCCCGAGCCCCCATCGCTGCCGGAACTGATCAGCTGCATCGGGGCTGAATGGATCACGCCATTGCTGTCCGGCGGCGTGGCCGCGAAGTTATAGACCAGGGTACCGCTGGGCCCGATGAGCTTCAGACTGCCGGCGTTGTCCTCGCGATTAGTGCAATAGCCCGCAGTCAGGACCTCGCCGGTCGTCGTGCGATGCGTATCCTTGTAATCCTGAATACCCGTGACGTTACCGGTGACAGCATCAATCGCGATCGCACCGGCATGGGTGTAGGGTGCACCGCCCCGATACCCGCTGGCCGTGAAGGTGTAGTTGCCGCTCAGCAGGCAGGCCGCCGGTGGATTGATCGTCAGCGTAACCGGCACGAATGCGGTGCGCGCCAGATCGTCACTGGCTTCGACTACGAAAGAGTACGTGCCTGCCGCGGTCGGAGTGCCTGAATACGTATCCAAGGGTGTGGCGCTGCCATTCAAGGTCATCCCCGGCGGCAACGTGCCTGAGGCGAGCGTCCAGGTGATCGGGGACTCGCCGCCCGCGATCGAGACCACGCCGACATAGGCACTGTCTACATTGCCCGGAAAGGGCGTCGCGGTGTTGTTGATCGGTGAGCCCTCCGTGACAATTGTCACCGAGG
>JBEKWD010000119.1:0-6986 GCA_049513435.1 Steroidobacteraceae bacterium
GCTGCTGCCGCCGCGACAGCTCGCGCGGCTCGGACTCGAGCACGGCGCGCACTACCTCGTGCAGCTCGAGCGCGCGGGGCACTGCGCGATATTCTGTGAGCACGCGCCCGAGGAATTCGGACTGCGCCTGACAGGGGCCACGCTGCTGCAAGAGCGCCACTTCGGCTCGCATCATCACGATCCGCAGATCGGCTCGGTCGGCCTTGAGGAGGCACGGCCGCTGGATGCGAATAAGGTCAACGCTTGGCTGTCGTATCTGCTGCAAAGCCGTGGCGCGGACATCCTGCGTATGAAGGGAGTGCTGAATCTCAAGGGCGAGGCGCGGCGCTATGTCTTTCACGGCGTGCACATGGTCTACGACGGCCGGCTCGAGCGCGCTTGGGGCTCGGCGCGCCGCAGCCGGCTGGTGTTCATCGGCCGTCACCTTGACCGTGGTGAGCTCGAGGCCGGCCTGCAATCCTGCGTCGCATGAGTGTGGCCGCCGCACGCCTGCGACTGCGCGGCCGCATCGAGCTTGGAGACTGCCCGGTCGATGCGGCCTGGTCGCCCGACGGTGCCGCGCTCATCGTGGCCGGCGGCGAGGGCACGATCATGCTGGCGCAGATCGGCGAGCCTATGCTCGTACGCCGAATTGGCCAGCACCGCACAGGCGCATTGGCCGTGGCCTGGCAGAGGAGCGGCCCTTTATTTGCCTCATCGGGCCAGGATGGCGCCGTACTGTTGTGGGACGCACGCTCACTTGCGGCTCGATCGATCCACCAGGCCGTCGAATGGAGCGAGCAGCTGGCATTTGACCCGCAGGGGCGATGGCTGGCAGTGGCCACTGGCCGCGTGCTGCGGCTGTTCGGCGCCGACGGCAGCTTACACTCGAGCTTCGAGTCGCAGCCGGGCGCGATCGCGGCGCTGGCCTGGCGCCCCAGAGGCAGCGAGATCGCGGCCGCGGGCAATGGTGGCGTGTGCATTCATCGGCTCGAGCCGAGCCTGGAGTCGCGCGACTACCCGTGGCGGGGCGCCTGTCTGACGGCAAGCTGGAATGCCGATGGCCGCGTGCTCGCGGCCGGCATGCAGGATGGCAGCGTGCATCTGTGGTACGTCGTCCTTGGCACCCAATCGCAGATGCAGGGCTACGGCAGCAAGGTCGCTGTGACCGCCTGGAGCGGCAATGGCCGCTACCTGGTGACGGCGGCCGGCAATTCGCTGATCGCCTGGGATTTCAGCGGCAAGGGGCCGCAGGGCTCGCGACCCCTTGAGCTGCAGTCGCACTCCGAGCGCATCAGCGCACTGGCCTGCCGACCGAGCGGAACCTGGCTCGTGTCCGCGGCGCGCGATCGCAGGCTGCTGCTCTGGCGGCTCGGCTTCAGCGATGCGCCGCAGGACGCACATCTGCTGGCCGATGAATGCACGCTGCTGCGCTATGCGCGCAACGGCGAGCGGCTTGCGGTCGGGGACGCGAGCGGCGGCCTGTCGATCTTCGACTGCTGACTAGATGCTCGGTACTTACTAAGGCCCGGGTGATTCGAGGCCCATCGCCGCAGTGACCGCGCGCGGCGTATGCACCGCGCCCAATACGCTCGCGTAGCTGGCCAGTTGCTGCGTGAGGGCCTGCGTCCAAGTGAAGCGTTTCAACACCCGCCTACGCGCCTCGGCGCCGAGCGCATCGATATCGCGCTCGTAGAGCCGGCGGATCGCCGCCGCCATGCTATGCGCGTCATCGGGCTCGGCGAGCTCCCCGACGCGCTCATCGACGAGCTCAGGAATCGAGCCGGCGCGTACGCCCACGACGGGCCGGCCGCAGGCCATGGCCTCGACGATCACCAGGCCGAAGGTTTCGCGATTGCCCGCGTGCACGAGCGCATCGGCCGAAGCGAGCCACTGCGCAAGCTCCACGCTGTCGCGCCGATACGGCAACACCGTGACATTGTGGCTCGGCTGCGCGCTGCGACCGCCGCCGACCAGTAGCAGATGGTAGGGCTTGCCGAGCAATGCCATGGCTCCGCGCAGCACATGAATCTTCTTCTCCTCCGAGAAGCGCCCCGCGAACACTACGAGCCGCGCGTCATCCGGCAGATTGAGCATGCGACGCAGCTCGAGCGTGCGGCGCTCGGGGGAGAATAAAGTGGCGTCGACGCCGAGAGGCTGAAACGCAACGTTGCGCACGCCGCAACGGCGCAGATACGCGCACATCGAGCGGCTCGGGGCGAGCACCAGGTCGAAATGCGCGTAGATCGAGCGCACGTAGCGCGTGAGCGCGCGCTCCACGCCCGAGCCGAAGCGGCGTCCGAGCAATTGCGGCAGATTCGAATGAAAGAATGCGACCACCGGCACATGGCGCGCACGCGCCGCCGCCAGAGCGCACCATGCCGGATGAAACACGTCGCCGACCTCGATGAGGTCGGGCTCGAGCTCGAACAGCATGTTCTTCCAGGTACGCACCGCGAGGGGCAGGCGGTAATTAAAGGTTCCAGGCAAGCGAATGCCGGCGACGGTACTGATACCGCCGCGCACCAGTCGGGTCTCTGTGCCGGGCACGAGCAGCGAATGACGATGCGAGGTGTGCGTGCGCAGCCAATCCTGCTTGGCGGTTAGATAGCGCTTCACCCCGCCGCTCGTGGGTGAGTAGAAGAGCGTTGTGTCGACTACATGCATGCTGTGTCCCACGAGGGAGGCAGCATTGCATCGTTATGTCATTTTGCTGTCAAGCACCAAACGCTATGCGGGTCTCGGCCACGGCGAGGGCCGGCAATTCGACCTGAAAGCGCGTGTAGCGACCCTTCTTGGTCAAGGCCAGGATGGCCCCGTCGAGCCGCCGTACGTGCTCACGCACGATTTGCAGGCCTTGGCCACGTTTCGCTGCCGGATCGGCGGTCGAAATGCCGGGCTGAAAAATGAGGCTCACGAGTCGCGGCCCCTCGATGTCCTGGGCGCCTTGCGCCGGCAGTAGGCCCTGTCTGACCGCACTTTGGGCGATACCCTGCACATCAAGGCCGCCGCCATCGTCCTGCACGCTGAGCTCGTAGCCGCCGGACTCACGCGGCGTGAACTGCACCGCCAGCGTCGCCTGCTCTGGCTTGCCCTGCGCGAGGCGTTGTGCGGGGCTCTCGATGCCGTGCTCGACGGCGTTGCGCACCAGCTGTGCGAGCACGTCGAACAAGGCCGGGACCCACAGCTCTGGAATGTCCTGCAGGCCCTTGGCCTCGAGCGCCACATGCTTGCCATGTTCCTGCGAGAGGCTCTCGGTCAGCCGCTGCACGGCCCCTAGCAATTGCGGCGGTGCTCGCCGCGCGTTGTCGAACGATTCTGCCTCAAGCCGACCCTCCTCGATGACTGGCACATGCACTGCGGCCGAGTCGGCCGCGATTGAGATATGGCTGCACAGCTCCCCGAGCACGACCATCGCCGGCAGCAGATCGTTGCCGCTGATCTGTGCTCGCAGCTCGATCTCGCGTAGTGCGCCGTGTGCGCTCTGCAGCCGCGCACTGACCGTAGGCAGATGCAGGTCCAGCAGCGCCTCGCCCAGCATCTCGAGCTCGGCGAGCAGCAGTTCGATCTTGCCGCGAAAGGCCGCGCTCTCGCGCGTCGGGGCCTGCAGCAACGACTGGATCTGCCGCACGCTCGAGAGCGCCTGTGTCAGGCCGTTGGCCAGCGCCACCGGCTCGCTCAGCAATAGTGAGTGGTACAGATCACGCTGATCGCGCAGCGTCTCGAGCTCGAGCTGGAATGAAGGCGAGACGAGCATCGAAGTGTCGCTCATTGCAGGCTCACCACAGCGTCCAGCTGCGCGGCTGCGGGCCGCAACATCGCGATGGCGCTGCCCAGCTCGGCCTCTGCCGCGAGCGCATCGGCTATGCGGTGCTCGCGCTCGCGCGCCATCAGGCGATCGAGCACTGGCTCGAGGGCTGCGCATTCCGGGGGCAGCGCCGGTCGCGGACCGCGCACGTGCTGCTGCATGACCTCGACCGCGGTCGCGCCCGTATAGGGCTTTCGGCCCGTGAGCATCTCGTACAGGATCACCCCGACGCTGTAGAGATCACTGCGCGCGTCCAACGGCAGGCCTTGTGCCTGCTCCGGACTCATGTAGTAGGGCGAGCCGCGCAGCATGCCCACGACCGTATTCAGATGTGCAACGTCGAGCTGCTTGGCGAGACCAAAATCGATCAGCACCACCGAGCCGTCCGGGCGCAGCATGACATTCGGCGGCTTCAGGTCGCGATGCAGGAGCCCGGCGGCGTGGACCACGTGCAGTGCGGCGCAGATGCGCTGCGCATATTCGATGCTCTCAACGATGGTTATCGGCTGCCGCAATCGCATCTTCAGATCGCCGCAGGGAAAGTATTCCATCGCAATGAATTCGCGCCCGTCGTGAAAACCATAGTCGTAGATGCTGACCACGCTGGGGTGCTGCAGGGCGCTGATGGCGGCATATTCGCGCGCAAATTCCTGCGAATCCGTGGCGCCGTCGGGCGTCGTCTTGCTGATCTTCAGCGCGACATTGCGCCCGAGCTTGACGCTGTAGGCCAGGTACACGGCCGCGCACGAGGACTCGCCGAGCTTATGCAGCAGCGTGTACTGGGGTAGCTGCGCATACGGGCCATCGACGCCGCGCCGTGACGTGCTAGAGCAGCGCGCTCGCGGCGCGGCGGCTGCGCGCGGGACGCGCATGGCGGTGCGCAGAGCGCTGGCCAGACGCTGGGCGTTGAGCAGCCGGCGGGGCAGATAGTCGCTGGCGCCGAGCTGAATCGCACGCACCGCGCTGAGCTCATTGCCGCCGGTAGCGATGACCACGACCGGTGGCGCCTGGCTCGTGGCCCGTGCCGCGCGCAATTGTTCCAGCGCATCGACCGCATCGAGCGCGCCGGTGAGCGCGTCGCCGCAGCGCGCGCCGAGCACGATCAGATCGAGCTCCATGCCGTTGGCCGCCCATATGCGCGCCGCGAACTGCGAGGGCTGCAGTTCCTCGATGAGCCCTTCGGGCCAGAGAATCTCGATATGACGGCGCAGCCAGTCGCGCAGCTCGCGCTCTTCCTCGACGACCAGAATGGTCGGCTTCATGGTGCTGGCACGCTCGCGTGGTGGGAGAGGCTCCAGGCGATCGCCGCCGCGGCCAGAGCTGCCGACAGCAGTGCCAGCCCCAGGCCAACGCCAGGTATAGCGCGCAGGCCCCTACGTGGCGCGGCGGCGGGCTCCACGCCGACGGGCGCGGGCCTATCGTCGGAAGAGTGCTCGGGGCTGCGAGCGCGCAGCGCCGCGTCGATGAAGAACTTGAGCCGCTGGCCCGAGACCGGTTTGTGCACGAAGCGAAAAATAGTGCCGGCAGCGATCTGCTCGGCCAGTTGCGCCTGCACCGGGGCCGCTCCAGCCAGTATCAGCAGCAGCTGCGGGAATTGCTCTCGTATCAGCGCGATGAATGCCTTGAGCGGCGGCGGTGTGCTCGACGCATCGATCAGCGCAATGCCGGCCGCATTGGCCACCAGCTGGTCGACGAAACGATCGGCCGAGGGCGAAACGATCAGGGCGGCCTGCGCCTGTACCGCGCCATGCAGTGCGTCGAGCAGGTTCGGGTCGTCCGATAGCGCCACAATGCGCACGGGCGGCGGCGCATCGGGCAGGCCGGAGGCGACCGCGCCGTCGGCTGGCCAAGCCTCGAACTCTACGACCGGAGCGGTCGGCGAGGGACCTTGCGATTGCATTCTCTTCAGTTCAGCTTGCGTTGATCGCACACAATAGCGACCGATGCTACGGACTCTATGCTGTCTGTCTGCGTGGACAATGCTCTGGCGTCCGAGCGGCGATGAAACTGTGAGGTCCATCGGGGCGGCCGCATCGATACTGTGACGGCCCTCACCCGGGGGAGGTGTCCATGCTGCGCCTGCGTGCTGCCAGTGAAGCTGACGTCGCGGTCATCTTTGAGCTGATCGGCGAGCTGGCCGATTATGAGCGGCTGCGCCCGCAGTTCTCGGGATCGGTCGCAGATCTGCGCCAGCACCTGTTCGGTGAGCCGCGCTACGCGCACACCTTGCTCGCCGAATGGGACGGGACGGTGGCGGCATTCGCGCTGTATTTCTTCAACTACTCGACGTTTCTGTGTCGGCCCGGGTTGTATCTGGAAGACCTGTATGTGCGGCCCGCGTTCCGCGGACGGGGCATCGGCTCGGCACTGTTGCGCGAACTCGAGCGATGCGCGCGCGAGCTCGGCTGCGGGCGGCTGGAATGGGCGGTGCTCGACTGGAACCAGCCAGCGATCGATTTCTACCTCGAGTTTGGCGCCAGGCCGAATGATGGCTGGACGCTGTATCGCAAATCGCTGTGGCCTTAGATCGTGCCGCGAGTCATATACATCGAGCCCGATGGCCGCGAGCGCGCGCTCGAGCTCAAGTGCGGCCAGAGCGTCATGCGCGGCGCGATGGACGCGGGCCTCGAGGGCATCGAGGCGCAATGTGGCGGCCAGTGCGCCTGCGCCACCTGCCATTGCTACGTGCAGGGACCCTGGCTGGACAAACTGCCGCCGCCTTCGGATGATGAACGACTCATGCTGACTAATGTCGCGGCCGAACGTCGGCCTGAAAGCCGTCTGAGTTGCCAGTTGATCGTAGTACCCGAGCTCGATGGGCTCACGGTGCGCTTTCCCGATCGCCAAAGCTGACGCAGGTTATCGTGGAAGCCGAAGCGCCGATTTTGATCATAGGTGCGTGCCAGGCCGGCGTGCAGATCGCCGAATCGTTGCGGCAGGAGGGATTCGGCGGCGCGCTGCAGTTGCTCGGCGAGGAACCGCATCCACCGTATCAGCGCCCGCCGCTATCCAAGAAATGGCTGGTCGAGGCCGGACCCACCAGCGCCCTGGCCCTGCGCGGCGCTGAGGCGCTCGCACGTCGTCATATTGAGCTCAGGCTCGACACGCGTGTCACGGCCATCGATCGCCCGAAACGCGAGCTGCAGCTCGCGAGCGGCGAGCGCCTGCGCTACAGCAAGCTCGCCATCGCGACCGGCTC
>JBEKWD010000120.1:0-6959 GCA_049513435.1 Steroidobacteraceae bacterium
GGAGGAGGCGGGACTGGAAAGCGAGCTCGATGAGATCGCAGAGACCGGCGATGCCGCCGCGACGCCGATGGGACTGAAGCGGCGCGCCAGCGCGGCCACCGTGCGCCGTCCGCGCACCGGCGGTACGCCGTGAACGTTACCCCAGAGGCGGTCCGGCAGCTGCGCGAGCGCACGGGCGCGGGCGTGATGGAGTGCAAAAAGGCCCTGGTGGACAGCGGCGGGGATCTTGACGCAGCCGCCGAGCTCATGCGCAAGCAGGGCCTGGCCCGGGCGGACAAGAAAGCCGCTCGTGTGGCCGCAGAAGGCGTCATCGTCGTGGAACGCTCGGCCGACGGCCGTGCCGCGGCGATGGTCGAAATCAACTGCGAGACCGATTTCGTTGCCCGTGAGCACGATTTCCGCCACTTTGCGGCCGAGGTCGCGCGACTGGCCCTGGCGCGGCGCGAATCGGATTTGGCCGCTTTGCTGGCTGCCGAGCTGTCCACCGGCGAGAGCGTCGATGCACGCCGTCGCGCCTTGGTGGCCAAGATCGGCGAGAACATCAGCGTGCGACGTTGCGTCGTGCTCGAGAGCCATGGTGCGCTCGGTGCTTACGTGCACGGCACGCGCATCGGGGCGCTGGTCGCACTCGAGGGTGGTTCCGCGGAGCTCGCGCACAACCTGGCGATGCACGTGGCGGCGAGTAATCCGCGTTATCTGAACGCCGCGGCCGTGCCGACGCCGGTGCTGGCCAAGGAGCGCGAGATCCTGGGCGAGCAGGCGCTGCGAGAAGGCAAGAGCCCCGAGATCGTCGAGCGGATGATCGAGGGCCGGCTGCGCAAGGCCGTCAACGAGATGACCTTGCTCGGTCAGCCCTATGTCAGGGATCCGGCGCAGAGCATCGAGCAATTGCTGCGCGGCGCCGGGGCGAGCGTGACGCGCTTCGAGCGCTTCGAAGTCGGCGCCGGCATCGAGAAGAAGCAACAAGACTTCGTCGCCGAAGTCATGGCGCAGGTCAGCGCCGCGGGTCAGCGCTGAGCCGTAAACCCCGCTGATAGCGGGGTTTTTTTTGTGGCAGACAGGGAACCGGGACGATGAAGGATACCCAGGCGCGTTGCAGCCGCATACTGGTCAAGCTCTCAGGCGAGGCCCTGCTCGGTGCGGCCGATTACGGCATTGACGCCGGCGTGCTCAAGCGCGTGGCCGGCGAGATCCGCGACGTACAGGCCCTCGGCGTGCAGGTCGCAATCGTGGTCGGCGGGGGCAATCTGTTTCGTGGCGCCGGACTTGCGCGTTCCGGCATGGATCGGGTCACCGCGGACCAGATGGGTATGCTCGCGACCGTCATGAATGCGCTCGCGCTGCAGGATGCGCTCGAGCAGCAGGGCTTGCAGGCCCGCGTCATGTCCGCCATTCGCATCAATGAGGTCTGCGAGGACTTCATCCGTCGCCGCGCCATGCGCCACCTGGAGAAGGGACGCACCGTGATCTTTGCTGCGGGCACCGGCAATCCCTTTTTCACGACCGATACTGCGGCCAGCCTGCGCGCCATCGAGATCGAGGCACAGCTGTTGTTGAAGGCCACCAAGGTCAGTGGCATCTATTCGGCCGATCCGCTCAAGAACCCCGCGGCGCAACACTACCCGCGACTCACCTATGACCGGGTGCTCGACGAGCGGCTCGACGTCATGGACGCGACCGCGATCGTGATGTGTCGCGATTATCATATGCCGCTGCGCGTGTTCAATCTGGGGATACCCGGAGAGTTGCTGCGTATCATCAACGGTGAGGACGTCGGCACGCTGGTCACCAACGATTGACGGTAGGACTCATGCTCGAGGATCTAAAAAAAGATATTGCGGCGCGCATGCAAAAGTGCGTCCAGGCTTTTCAGGCGGATTTGAAGAAGCTGCGCACCGGCCGCGCGCACCCGAGCCTGATCGAGCATCTGAAGGTCGACTACTATGGTTCTGAGGTCCCGCTGCAGCAGGTGGCCAGCATCAGCATCGAGGACGCGCGCACGCTCGTGGTATCGCCCTGGGAGAAAGCCATGGTCGGTCCAATCGAGAAGGCGATTCACAAATCCGAGCTCGGTTTGACGCCCAACACCGCGGGGGCCGTGATCCGCCTGCCGTTGCCGCCGCTGACCGAGGAGCGCCGCCGCGACATCACCAAGATCGTGCGCCAGGATGCCGAGAATGCGCGCGTGAGCGTGCGCAGCGTGCGGCGCGACGCGATCGCCGATCTCAAGGAGATGCTCAAGGAAAAATTGATTTCGCAGGACGATGAAAGGCGCAGTCTCGATGAGATCCAGAAGCTCACCGATCGCTACAGCGCCGAGATCGATCAGCAGCTGGCGGCCAAGGAAAAGGAAATTCTTCAGGTTTGAGCAGCGTCGCAAAAGTATGCAGTCCGACACCGCTGCCGTGCCACATCGCCATCGTCATGGACGGCAACGGGCGCTGGGCACGCGCGCGCGGCGATGCTCGTGCCAAGGGTCATCGAGCCGGCGTCGGACCCGTGCGCATGGTGATCGAGGAGTGCGTGCAGCGCGATATCGGCGCGCTCACCCTGTTCGTCTTCAGTAGCGAGAATTGGGGTCGACCCCGTGCCGAGGTCATGAGCCTGATGTCGCTGTTCGTCGAGTCGCTCGAGGTCGAGGTCAGTGAGCTGCACCGCAATGGTGTGCGCCTGCGCTTCATCGGCGAGCGCACCGATCTGGATGCGCGCCTGCGCGCGAGCATGGCCAACTCCGAGCAGATTACCGCTGGCAATTCGCAACTGAACCTGCAGATCGCGCTGAGCTACGGCGGGCGCAGCGACATCGTCAGCGCCGCGCGCCGCCTCGCCTCGCAGGTCGAGCGCCATGAGCTCAAGCTCGAGGAAATCGATGCACCGACCTTCGCTGCGGCGCTGGCCCTCGGTGGTCTGCCTGATCCGGACCTGTTCATCCGCACCGGCGGGGAGCAGCGCATCAGCAATTTTTTGCTCTGGAACCTGGCCTATACCGAGCTGTACTTCACCGACTGTCTTTGGCCGGATTTCGATGCGGCGCGCTTTGAGGCGGCGCTGCAGCACTTCGCGTCGCGGCGCCGACGATTCGGGCTCACCGAGCCGCAGCTCGCCGCTGAGGCCCCGGCGGACAGCCCCCGCCCGCCTTAAGGCGGGTGAAGCTCGATGCTGCGTGCACGTGTCCTGACGGCTCTGGCTCTCGCGCTGTTGCTGGCGGGCGCGATTCTGTATCCGCCCCCGAGCGTCACGCGCTTCATTCTGGGTGTGATCCTGCTGCTCGGCGCCTGGGAATGGTCGGCCTTTCTGGGCGTATCGGCGCCCTGGCGTATGCTCTACGTGCTGCTGCTGATGCTGCTGGCGGTGGGCGGGCTGAATCTGACGCTCGAGCTCGAGCCGCTGGTGTGGATCATGGTTGTGGCCAGCGCCTGGTGGTTGTTGGCGGCGTTCTGGATCGTGCTCGCCCCGCTGCGCGTGCCGGCCTTCGCCGCGGCGCTGGCTGGCGTCCTGGCGTTGCTGCCAACCTGGTATGCGCTCGTGCATATCGATCGGCTCTGGAAGCGCGGTGCCGAGTGGACGCTGTTCATCATGGCGTTGAGCGTAGCGGCCGATACAGGCGCCTTCTTTGCTGGACGCCGCTTCGGTAGGCTGCACCTGGCACCGCTGGTGTCGCCGAACAAGACCTGGGAAGGTGTCATAGGTGGGATGCTGATGGCACTGGTGATGGCAGCGCTCGGTGCGGCCTGGTTTGGCCTGCCCGTAGGCCGCTTCCTGCCCTTGTGCATGGCGGCGGCAGGTTTTTCTGTCATAGGAGATCTGACCGAGAGCCTGCTCAAGCGCCATGTGCATCTCAAGGACAGCGGCCGGCTGTTCCCCGGGCACGGTGGCGTGCTGGATCGCATCGACAGCGTCACGGCCGCCACACCCGTGATGGCACTCGGGCTCATCTGGCTAGGAGTTGGCGCATGAGTCAAATCGGTGTAGCAGTGCTGGGGTCCACCGGCACGGTCGGTTGCTCCACACTCGAAGTGCTGGCGCTGCACCCGGAACGCTTTCGCGTGCGCGCGCTCGCCGCGCGCAGCAACGTCGAGTCCCTGCTCGCGCAGTGCCGCAGATTCGAGCCGGACTGGGCGGGCATGGAGTCGGACAGCGCCGCGCTGGAGCTCGCGCAGCGCCTGCGCGCCAGTGGCTCGCGCACGCGCGTGGTGGCTGGCGCTGCGGACATCGCCGAGCTCCCCACACAGCCCGAGGTGCACTACGTCATGGCGGCGATCAGCGGGGCGGCGGGCCTCGCATCGAGCCTGGCGGCCGCTGCGGCCGGCAAGCGGCTATTGCTGGCCAACAAGGAGTCGGCGGTGATGGCCGGTCCCTTGCTCATCGCGGCCGTGCGCGCTTCGGGCGCCGAGCTCGTGCCGATCGACAGCGAACACAACGCCATCTTCCAGTGTCTGCCGAGTGGCTTTCAGGCCGGCACTCGGCCGAGCGGCGTGCGCCGACTGCTGCTCACGGCCTCGGGTGGACCCTTTCTAACTTGGAGCGCCGAGGCCATCGAGCGCGCGACGCCCGCACAGGCCTGCGCGCATCCGCGCTGGCACATGGGCCGCAAGATCTCGGTCGATTCGGCGACGTTGATGAACAAGGGCCTCGAGATGATTGAAGCCAGCGTGCTGTTTGGCATGGCCGCCAGCGATATCGAGGTGCTGGTGCACCCGCAGAGTGTGATCCACTCGCTGGTCGAATACGAAGATGGCTCCGTGCTCGCACAACTCTCGACGCCTGACATGCGCATTCCAATCGCGCAGGCGTTGGCTTGGCCGCAGCGCATCTCGGCCGGTGCTGAGTTTCTGGATCTGGTGCGAACGGCGAGGCTGGATTTCCTGCCGCCTGATCGAGCACGCTTCCCTTGCCTGTCCCATGCGCAGGAGGTGGCGAGGCTGGGCGGCCTGTTTTGTGCGAGCTTGAACGCTGCCGATGAGGTTGCCGTGCAGGCGTTCCTTGACCAGCAGTTGAACTTTGGTGATATACCAGCGGTCATTGAAATGGTCATGGGCAGGGTTAAAGGGGGCGCAATGACGGGGCTGGACGCGGTTCTGGACGCGGACACGCAGGCGCGCGCTCTGGCACGCGAGGCGGTCGCGAGCCGTGCCGGCACGCAGAGCGTGCAGGCATGAGCCTGTCCTGGATCCATCTGCTGGCATTCATCGTCGCCATCTGCCTGCTCGTCACGGTGCACGAGTTCGGCCATTACTGGGTGGCGCGACGACTGGGATTCAAGGTGCTGCGCTTCTCGGTGGGCTTCGGCAAGGCGCTCTGGAGCCGCACGGCCGGCCCTGATCGCACCGAATACGTCATTGCGGCCGTGCCCCTGGGCGGTTATGTCAAGATGCTTGATGAGCGCGAAGGGCCCGTGGCCAGCGCGGAGCTGCATCGCGCCTTTAACCGCCGTCCGCATTGGCAGCGCATCACAGTGCTGTTGGCAGGACCGGCTTTCAACATCCTATTCGCGGTGCTGCTGCTGACCGGCATCCTGCTGGCCTCGGGGATCACCGAGGTGCGCCCCTTACTGGGCGACATCGACCCCACTGCGATCGCGGGCCGTGCCGGATTGCACGCCGGGGACGAGATTGTCTCAATCGGCAGCCACCGGGTCGCTTCTCAGCGCGACGCGCTCATGGACCTGCTCGATGCGGTCAGTGCCAGCAGCCCGATCGGCATCGGCGTGCGCGGCAGCGATGGCGTTCAGCGCACGACGGTATTGCCGATTACCGACCCGATGGTGCGCCACCGATTGACTGAGCCCTCGGCGCTGATCAGCGGACTGGGGCTGCGCTTCTATGAACCAACGATTCCGGCCGTGCTCGGCCCCGTCGAGCCGGGCGGACCGGCGGCCCGTGCCGGGCTGAAGGCCGGCGATGCCATCCTGAGCGTGAATGGCACGCCGGTGCATGACTTCCTCGAGTTGGTCGGGCGTATTCAGGCGCATCCGGGCGAGAGTATCGCGATCCGCTACCGACGCGGGGATGTCGAGGCGGCGGTGCGAGTCCCGGTGCTCGCAGAGACGCAGGATGGCAAGACGGTGGGCCGCATTCGCGTGCGCCAGCCCCCGCCGCCGCCTTATCCGCCCAGTATGCTGCGGCACATGCAGCTGTCGCTGCCGGCAGCTTTCGCGCGCGCGAATGTCGAGGCCTGGGACATGACGGCTCTGCAGGGCCGGCTGCTGTGGCGCATGCTCATCGGGCAGGTATCGATCAAGAATCTGAGCGGCCCGATCAGCATTGCCGAGTATGCGGGCGACTCAGCCGCGCTCGGCCTCACCTCCTTCCTGTCTTTTCTCGTCGTGGTCAGCCTGGCACTGGGCTTCATGAACCTGCTGCCCATTCCGATTCTCGATGGTGGCCAGATCGTGTTCCAGACCATCGAATGGCTCAAAGGCAGCCCGCTGTCTGAGCGTTTTCAAACCCTGGGCCAGCAGCTCGGCGTGGCATTGCTGGTGGTGCTAATGGGCGTGGCATTGTTCAACGATATCTCGCGTCAGTTCGGTTGAAGCGAACTTGATCAGTCCCACATGTCGCGCGCGCCTGCGCGCCCTCGCCGCAGCGTTTGCGTTGACGGCGCTCCCCGCGACGCTATGGGCACAACAGAGCACCGACAGCGATTTCACGGTCGCTAATATCCGCATCGAAGGCCTGCAGCGCATTACCGAGGGCACCGTCTACAACTATCTGCCGATCAATATCGGCGATCACCTGACTGCGCTGCGTATTCGCGAAGCGACGCGCGCGCTCTACGCCACGGGCTTTTTCAACGATGTCGAGCTGCGCCGCGACGGCACTACCCTGATCGTAGCGGTGGCCGAGCGCCCCTCGCTCGAGAGCGTCGACGTCAAGGGCAACAAGGACATCAAGACTGAGGATCTGCAGAAATCCCTGCGCAACGTCGGGCTGGCGGCCGGCAAGACATTCGATCGCTCG
>JBEKWD010000121.1:0-6947 GCA_049513435.1 Steroidobacteraceae bacterium
ATCACTTGACCAAACCGGTTGATCCGCTTCAGCTTGAGGCACTGCTCACGAAGGGGCGGGTCAGCACCACGCCCTGAGCTTCAATGCAAGCAGCAGCCAGCGAAGAGCGCTTGAGGGCGCTCTCCGCTGGGGCATCCAGGGCAGCTAGGCAGTGGCTTTCGCCGAAGGCCAGAACCTCGCATGCATATTGCGCAGGATCAGCATGATCGCCGCGCCCGCCGTCAACAATCCAAAACTCCCGAGTACCGAGGCCAGGAATCCGCCGATCGAGGGAACCACGTCGAAGTAGCGCGCGAATGCAGTCAACGCCAGCGCGGTCACGATGACCCGCACCGTGTCCTCACGAGCTATGAACCAGCCGACGATTAACCCGATGACCAGCAATACCAATTCGATGTACGGGATCGCGACAAACGCCGCTACGATCGCAATGGCAAGGCCGATTAAACCCACGATTTTTTCTGCAGTCACAGTAACCCCCTCGTAGCATTGTTATTGCTTGCGATCCGGAGGCCCGTGAGAGCAGGCCGCGGATGCACTACGCCGCGTGCGCCTGACTGAATTTTGGATTCGATGCGCCTGATTACAGGCAGTACGCGTGCGTCCAGATACTAGCCGCACCTAATAAAAATGACAACTTACGATATTAAGTTGTTATAAACATTAAGTAACAGGCGCGCGGCGCCTTCACTATTAGTGACTTAGGGAAATAACTTCCAGCTAATAATAGATCTGGCAGTCAACGTCGCGCGCCGCATCACTATTTAGGGCGTGTCGGCGAGGTGTTGTTTCAGCATGGTCTCGGTTCGTGCCCAGGCGTCTGTGGCTGCCTTAGCATCGTAGCGCATACCCTCGACAACAAAATCGTGCCCGACATTCGGATAGGTGACGAGCTCAAAGGGCGCATTGACAGCAGCGGCAGCGCTCGCGATTGATCTGGCCGTCTCAATCAGACAGCAATTCTTGAGCGTGTCCTTCTCCCCCGCGAACATCAGCACCGGTACCTTGATCCTGCCGACTACGGCTGGAATGTCCTTGTACACGCTGGTGAGCGGATACATGACCACGACGACCGCTACCTGATCGGACCATTGCGGCGCATAGCCCAGAACCTGTCCGCCCCCCAGGCTGAATCCGACGACGCCTACTTTGCCCGGCAGGGCGTTGGGGGATTGCGGCGCCTTGTCGATGGCAGCCTTCAGGCCCACTCCATGGTCGCCAACCATGTTATTGCCATCAAGCAGGATCACATCGTAACCAAAGCTGGCGAGCTTGCGCGCCGGGCCTTCATACGCCTTGGCTCCCATCGAGCCGGATACCGCGACAATCACGCGGCCTTTACCGCCCGGGGGCGTGAATTCCTGGGCATGGGCAGTAATGTTCGTGAAGCCGAGCATTGCCGCGAGCACGTAGATTGTCTTAGTCACGTTCATTCTCCCTCGGCAGCTCGCCCTATTATATATCGCTGCCGTAACACGCAGGCGTGCGCGCCTCCAGCCGTTGCCGGCCGCGGCCACTCAAACTCAAGTCCGACGGCTTTGCCGCGGACTAGTGCAAATGCAATGCGCCGCTGCCGAACAATCCGAGTAGACCGATGATGATCAAATAGATCGCGACGATGTAATTCAACAATCGCGGCACGATCAGAATAAGAACACCGGCAATCAGCGACATGAGCGGCCCAATCGTCAGATGCAGATTCATAAACACCCCTGGTGCGGTAGGAGAGGGTACCGGGCGAGCCCATATTGCAGTTGATCGTTTTGGTACGCAATTGCCCGTTCTGGGCAGTGCCTTACGTCCAATGGTGCGGCTAAGCTGTCGGGGCGGCGTTAGTGCTCGTGTTTTTCCACGAATGCCCGCAGACGCTCGAGCGCCGCATCCCATTGATCGGATATCTGCTCCAGCGAGCGGCGCGCCTGTACCAGCCGAGCGCTCTGCAGCTCCCAGATGCGTTCTCGTCCGACCCGATCGCTGCGCACGACCCCGGCTGCTGCGAGCGTGCGCAGGTGCTTGGTAATGGCTTGGCGCGAGATTTTGGCGCCGCGAGTGAGGCGCACGATGGACAGCGGGCCGGCCTCGCAGAGCCGCGCAACAATCCGCATGCGCGTTGAGTCGCCCAGAGCGGCGAACAGCGGTGCGGGATCGGTCAAATCCCCGATTACGCCACGTTTATCCCGCATGCGAAGCTAGCGCTGCGATCCCATGGCCAGGTACTTCTCCACGAGTTGTGTCTGCTTTTCCCAACCCTGCTCGTTGGCAGCGAACGCCTTGGCTCGCCGCGCCGGAGGAATGCGATCGAATCCGCTCTCGGTGATCGTCAGGACAATCCCGGCATCGACCGCCTCGAGCTCGAACACGACCAACGTCGTGGGCTCCTTTGAGACCTCGATTCCGGGCTGCACCGCGAAGGGGTGCCAGCGAAAGGAAAAGTGCCGCATCGGCTCGATACGCTCAACGATGAACTCAAAGCGCGTACCTGCATACGCTTGCTGCGATTTCGCAACTTCGGCGTCGACCTGGGTGGGGACGATTGTGGCAGTCAAACGCGCCCCTTCAGCGAAGGGCTTATCAAATGTCACCCCGAACCAGAAGCCAAACTGCTCAGCATCGCTGATCGCACGCCATACCCGCTCATGCGGCGCGCGCAGCAGGATTCTTTTCTCGATACGGTCGGTGTTCATATGCAACCTATAGGTTGCATGTTATAGCACTATCGTGTGAAAACACAATCACGAGCCCCAGCCGCCGCGTCCCAGGATCAGTTCGAACACGTCGCCGCCGGACCGCGGTCAGCCCGATAGTCGTAGCGGTAGCGCCACTGCACCGTGCCACCCGCGGCCGCGTCGAGGCGGATGAAGGGTTCGATGGCGGCGACGCGCTGTATCGACCAAAACCCCAATTTCTCGAGCGGCTTGTCGCTGGTAACGGTAACCGCGGCCTGTTTGTTCGCACTGGTCATCACGATTCGATTGTCCGCGGCGTGCGCTCCGTAGCCGCGTATCGCGATGGCTATGCTTTCGTGCACGCCTGGCGTTCGCGCCAGCGTCAATCGATTGCCCGTGATCGTAGCGTTGGAGGCGGGCGCGTCCGACTGAATCGTGAACGGTAGTTCCAGCGCTAATCCTGCCTCGGTCGGATGATTGTCGAGGGTCAGGAAATTGTGATCGTAGACCGTGCTGTGGATCGTCAGGCGTCCCCGATTGATGAGCGAGTGAGAAATGATCATCCGTGGTGCCCCTGCCACCAGATCGATACGCTTGATATAGCGGTAGGCATAGCCCGAACCATGGTCCGCGAGCTCCTGGCTCATGATCAGGCTGTGTTGGCCGATCTTGCGCCACCGCCATTGGCCATGATCGACGATGTCGTAGGCTCGATAGTGATCATATTCACTCATGTCCGGGCGTCGAAGCGCCCCGATACCAATCTTGACGAAGCTGTCTCCGGCTTTCGCGGCATCAAATCCCAGCGGATCTTCGATGGCATCGAATTCCTCGACCGGACCGGTTGCCGCGCTTGCGGTGCTGACCACGAGCGCATCGCCGTCATAGGTGAAGTCGCGCACGGTTGGCGATATCCGGTCAAACCACGGCCCATAGAATTGTTGACCACCGTGACAGAGTTTCGTGATCATTCCGGACCAATCAAAGCGCGTGCCTCGATAAAACCCGGCCGTGGCGTCGGGTAGCGCAATCATGGCATCGATCAGTCCATTTGAAATAGTGACCGACGGGGACGATTGCAGCTGCAGCGCCGCGGGCTTTGCATCTGCGACAGTATCGCCATGGGTCGCGGACGCACCCAATGCGATCACGCAGATTGCAAGCGGCAAATATGATGCTCGTGACATATCGCAATCCTATTGTTGTGAGAACGTCTGGATAGCCTATTGTTCGATCTCGGCGATCAGCGACGCATAGGCGGGAAGCGCGATGTGGCTGAGCGTCGTGGCTGAGGCGAGCGACGGCGCGTCCGTCAGAAGCGTGCGCATCGAGCTGGTGCGAATGTCGGCGCGGTTCAAATCCAGCTCCAGGTGCTGCAGCTCTGCCGACATGTTGAGCGAGATCAGAATCGGCTTGGCGCCCTCAGGCGCCGTGCGCAGATAGCTCAGGACGGCTGGATTGGCGGAATCGAGCATCACGACACCCCCGTCATGCAAACTGCGGTTGGAGCGACGCAGCTGGATGAGTTGTTCGTGCCAATTCAGCAGCGAGCCAGGATCGGCGCTCTCAGTGGCGACATTGACACTCTTGTAGTCAGCTCCGAGCGGTAGCCAGGTGTGCACATTGCTGCTAAAGCCGGCTTGCGCGCCGCCAGTCCATTGCATGGGTGTGCGCTCGCCATCCCGGCCCTTCTCTTTTGGCCAGCCGGTAATGCCTATCGGGTCGCGAACCTCCTGGATGCGCGTGGGCGTGTGCGTGCTCATGCCGATCTCCTCGCCGTAGTACATGAGGGCGGCGGCGCGGGAGGTCAGCAGCATGGTCGCGATGATGCGTGCGCGCTCGGCATCATGAACGCCGTCGCTGAAGCGGTTCCAGCTGCGCGCATTATCGTGGTTGTCGAACACGAGTAGTGGCCAATTGCTATCGAGCTCGGTCTGCATTTCGGTGAGCGTGCGCCGCAAGTGCGCTACGTCGAGCGATACGTTTTGGCCATTGGCGCCGCCGCCTTCGCGGTGGAAGCCCACGAGGGTATCCATCGGCAGCTGCAGCTCATCGTGGGCAGCCCCGCCATACCACTTCATGAGCTCCGCGGTATCGGGAAGATAGGTTTCGCCAATTAGGACGCGGTTGCCGGAATAGCTGTCGATCATGCTGCGCATGCGCCGCAGCACGTCGTGAACCTCGGGCAGCATGTTCGTGTAGATATCCGAGAGGTACGGATCCCCCTGCGCATTGCGCCCGGGCGCGGCAACGGGTTCATCCCGCAGCTGCACGTCCTCGAACAGCGTCGGCACCGCATCGAGCCGAAAGCCGGCGACGCCGCGATCGAGCCAGAAACGCATGGCATCGAACATGGCCTTCTCAACGGCGGGATTGCGCCAGTTCAGATCGGGCTGCTGCTTGTAGAACTTGTGGTAATAAAACTGCTGGCGCGCGCTCGACCATTCCCAGGCCGAGCCGCCAAACAGCGAGATCCAGTTATTGGGCGGCACAACCGGGCCATGAGGGCCCATGTGTTGATTAGGTCCGTTACCGCGCTTGCCATCGCTCCAGCAGTACCAGTCGGCCTTCGCATTGGTGCGCGAGGCGGCGGATTCGAGGAACCAGGGGTGTTTGTCCGAGGTGTGGTTCAGCACCATGTCGAGAATGACGCGGATATGGCGCTGGCCAGCGGCCGCCAGCAACTTATCAAAGTCCGCAAGGCTGCCATAGATCGGATCGACATCGGTATAGTCGGACACGTCGTAACCGAAGTCGACCTGGGGCGAGGGGTACATCGGGGCAATCCAGATCGCGTCGATGCCCAGATGTTCGAGGTAGGGCAGGCGCTCGCGAATGCCATTGAGGTCGCCGATGCCATCACCATTGGAGTCCTGGAAACTGCGCGGATATATCTCGTAGATAACGGCGTGCTTCCACCAGGTCGGGTCGCTGCCGGTAATGGGGGCTTGCGCATGCAGCACGCACGGCGAGCAGCAAAGCGCAATCGCGCTCAGCAGCCACCGCGCGCGCGCGATGATGCCGGCAGGCCGAGTCATTTGAGCGCTACAAAGCTATAGCCGGATCACTTCAGGGCTTGCGGAATTTCATCACGTAATTATCGGCCTCGCCAATCGCGAGGTAGCGATCGCGGTCCTTATCCTTTTGCGAGAGCGTGGGCGGCAGCGTCCACACGCCGTCGACCCAGTCCTTGGTGTCGCGCGGATTGGCGTTCATTTCGGATGATTCGACGAGCACGAAACCTGCCCGTTTCGCCATCTCGATCGTATAGTCCTGGCGCACGTAGCCATTCTTGGCGCGCGGATCCTGGGGCTGATCGGTGCGGGCTCGATGCTCTTCGATGCCCAGGATGCCGCCCGGCTTGAGCGCGCGGAAACAAGCCGCCATGGCTGCATCGGCGTAGCCACCATCCATCCAGTTGTGCAGATTGCGAAAAGTCAGCACGAGATCGGCGGAACCCGGCGGCGCGATATCAAAGTGCCCGGCCCCGAGCATAGTCTCGTGGATGACTCCGAGCCGGCCGGCTTGTGCGGAGACAGCGGCACGCCAGTGAGCGGTGCCTTCGTCCTCGCCTTTGTCGCCCGGCGCAGGCAGGGCGACGTAGTAGTGCCCGCGCGGCGCCAGATAAGCCCCGAGTATCTCGGTCCAGTAACCGCCCCCTGGCCAGAGCTCGACGACGGTCATCGCGGGCTTCAGACCGAAGAATGTCAATTCGAGGCCTGGATGGCGCACCGCGTCGCGGGCCGCCAGCGCGGGCGTGCGCGCCGGACTGGCAATGGCGGCAGCGAGCGCCGGGTCCACGTTGGCGCTCATTGGCGTTTCCGCAGCCCGTCCCGGCGCGGATGCGGCAATAGTGACGAGCGCAACTATCAGGGCGCCGAGCAGGGCTCGGGTTTTCAGGTTAATTCGCATGAGTCGCTCCTGTCTCATTGCTGAACTTGTAGACCGTGACTTCATGAAGTGGTTTCGACGACGTGATTTCGGTGCTGGGAAAGTTGGCACGGTTGGGCGAATCGGGGTAGTGCTGCGTCTCGAAGCACATCGCTTGACGATTACCGTAATGCTTGCCGCCTCTGCCGAGAACCGTATCGGTAATGTTATCGCTGTAGACCTGAACACCGGGCTGTGTGGTCAGGACCTCCATGACTCGTCCTGAGACCGGATCTGTTATCCGAACGGCGGGTCGCAGTGTGCCGGCAGGACCATTGACGATCATATTGATGTCCAGTCCCTTGCGTTGCGCGATCTGGACAAAGCTCGAATCGAGAATGTCTCCGAGTC
>JBEKWD010000122.1:0-6925 GCA_049513435.1 Steroidobacteraceae bacterium
GTGCGATAGGCCGACAGCCGCCCCATGTTGCCGTCGGTGCCCGGCATCTCAAAATACTTCTGCGAGCCGTTGCCCAGCATGAACACGCAGCTCTGCGACAAGGGGATGATGAGAGTGTCGGTGGGCTGGTGATAGCTGGTGGCCTGCCAGTCATGGCCGCCTTCCGGGCCAGGGCAGGAGGACAGCCACTGGTCGACCTTCTGCTCCACGATGTCCTGGCGGTAATACGCCGCGCCGGTCTCGGGGTCGATGTGGTCCCAGACATTCTGGAACACGGTTTCCCGCTCATCGATGAACTTGCCGGTAACGCGGTCGAGCTTCCACAGGACGCCGGCCTTGCCGATGGTCATCAGCGTCTTCTGCTCGCCATGGTCAATCAGCACGCGCTCGAACACTTCGTCCAGGTCCAGCGACTCGCCCGGCGCATGCTGGAACCACCACTTCATCTTGCCGGTCTCCGGATCCAGCGCGACGGTGGAGTTGGCATAGTCGGTGGCGCCGCTGCTCGAGCCGCGCAGGTCGCGCCGCCACGGCTTGGCCTGGGCGGTGCCCCAATAGGTCGTGTTGAGCTCCGGATCGTAAGTCCCGGCGATCCATGTCTCGCCGCCCTTCCTCATATTGTCGGGCAGATCGCCCCAGCTGTCGCCGCCGGGCTGCCCGGTCAATGCCGTGGTGACGAACTTCCAGTCGCGCTTGCCGCTCGCCGCGTCATAGGCGCTGATGTAGCAATGGTCGTCGGTCTTGGGACGCCCGCAATTGGTCATGCCGACCAGCACATGGCCCTTGATGATTATCACGCCGCCGGTCGACCAGCCGATGCCGGGCTTGTTGTCGACGATGCTCGTCTTCCAGACTTCCTTGCCGCTGCGCGCGTCCAGCGCATAGACCATGCCGAACGGCGTGTTGACATAGAGGTTGTTGCCCCACAGACCCATGCTGCGGGTCTCTTCGGTGGAGGGGCCGGGGCCCGGGCGGCGCGGGCCCGGACCCAAGCGGTTTTCCCACAGCAGTTCACCGCTCTTGGCGTCCAGCGCCTGGATGGTGTTGCCGGTTCCCCAGATGAACAGCACGCCGCTATGGACCAGGGGCGTAATTTCCATGGTGCCGTTCTCCGGCAGCGACCACATCCATTTCAGCTGCAGCGACCCGACATTGGCGGTGTTGATCTGCTTGAGCGGGCTGAAGCTCCAGCCCTGATAGTTGCGGCGGAACATGAGCCAGTCCCCGTCCGGCGGATTGTTCATCATCGCCTCGGTAACCGGTTCGTAGTTCTGGATATGGCCTTCGAGGCTGAGGCCGAATTTGCCAGGCAACATGAAGCTGCCGGGAGTGGCTACGCGCTCTCCCGCGGTCGCGCGCGCAAAAGCGCTCATCGTGGGCGGATGCAGGACATCACCCGGCACCTTGCCACTGGCGATCGCGCCGATGCCTGCCGTTGTATCCGGGGTGAAGGCGGCGCTGCCAGCGCTCGCGCCGTTGGCGTGCAGGATGTAAGCGGTGATGGCGGTATAGGTCGCCTCGTCGAGGCTGCCGCCTTGCCCCGAGGGCATCGTCTTGCTGATCTTGTTGTAGAGCGCCTGCGTGGTGCGGCCCTTCCAGGCGCCGATGAAGGCGTCGCCCGCCAGCTGCGGCGAATCGTTGGTGCCCGTGAGGTCGGGATTGTGGCACTGAGCACAGTCTGCGCTATAGGCCTGGCGACCCGCTTCGACCTGCGCCTGGGTAAAGGGACCGGCCACACCTTGCCCAAAAGCAGCGCTGCCCAGCGCGGCACCGAGCATGGCGGCGGCGCCCACCAGCACATTGTTCTTTTTGTGCATTATTAAAGACCTCGATATGGGTTCAGCGCGACGGCGTGTCGATCTGGGGAATGAACCAGTGCTCCTGCTGCGGCACATCCTCGCCCACAGTTTCATGCGCCGGGAACAGCCAGCCCCAGAGCGTGCCCTTTGGGCCCCAGGGATAGAAATCCGGCGCCTTCTCGCTGTTGATCTGGATATAGAGCTTGCCGGTGCGCAGCGCCGTGGCCTGGGCGCTGGTCAGCTTGAAGTCGCCGGCGATACTGCCGCTGGCCGCTTTGGTAACTTGCAAATTGAGGATCTGCCTGCCCGGCATGCCCGCGACGGGGCTGACAAAAATATGCGCCTCGGTGGCGTTGGAGGGCAGGCCATGGAACACGCCCTTCACCGTCAGGGTCTTGCCATCCGAGGTGGCGGTCGCCTCGCCGCGGCCGGCGATCACGGCCTTGGTTTCGTCATCCAGCGGCATCGGGCCGAGGCTGGCCTGATAGTCCGCGGCGAATGCCGGCGCGGCAACAACGAGCGCCGCGCACAGGGCGGGCGTCAAGATTTTAGAGCTCACGTAATTGCTCCTGCAGTGTCAGTTGCCGCCCGCTGCCTGCTCCGGCTGGTACCAGTGCAGATTGTCCGGGCGGGGACTGTACGCCAGGCGGGTCGATGGGCCGTCGCCAAAGGGCGTGGCGCGATGCCAGCGACCCGTCGGAGCGCTGACCAGATCGCCGTCTGTGACGGTGAGCAGCTTCTCGCCTTCCACCAGGAACTGCTGGGTGCCTTCGACGATCAGCCAGATTTCCGGGAAGTTGGCGTGAAAGTGGCCCCAGACTTTGTCGGGCGGCGTCGGCGCGCCGGTCGTGGATCGCAGGATGGTGACGAAGGTATGGTCGTCGCGAATCCACACGCCGCGCTTCTCGCCGCCCTGCACGATCTGCTTGTCGAAATCGATATAGGGCACGTTGACCTTGTCATAGTCGCCATGCCCGCTATAGGCAGCCTTGATGTACTGAACACCTTTCACGGGAGTCGGCGTCTCGGTCAGCGGATAGTCCGGGGCTTCGCCCGCGGGCTTCATCTGGAAGCGCAGCACAGGCTCGCTCCCCACCGTCTCCATGCTGTATTGCAGGCGCTTGGGCACCTGCACCAGGAAGTGCTTGGATGCGATGAACGGCTCCTGGCCCTCGATGCTCACTTTCATCTGGCCCGACTGCACCACCCAGAACACGCGATCATCGGCATAGAACTCGGTCTTGGTCTTCTCGCCCGGCGCCATGGAGATCCATTCGCCGACGAAGTCTCGGCTGGAGAAGACCTCCTGGCTCCAGCTGCCCTTGCCTTTGTGCGCGGCCAGCACATCCGCCAGGCGCCACACCAGCCGATTGGCTCCCGTGTAGGGCGGCAGCTTAGCGGGCTTGGCGGCCCAGGCAATCGTCGCCTTGCTGGCGGGCGCAGTCGCCTGCGCCTGGGTCTGGGCCAGGGTTTGATGCCCGGCTAGCAAGGTCAGGGCTGCCGCAAAGGCCCATTTGAGCTGTCGCATGTATTTGTCTCCGGGTGCCCTTTTTATAGAGGGCGTTCTGTCGGTGGGACAGTATAAGCGGTGCGGCAAGGCGGTTAGATGCGCGGCCCTCAGCCTACCGCGGCCCAATCGTGCTCGATGCGCTGCCGCTGCGCGGCGCTGGCCAGCCGGCCGCAGCCCGCGCGGAAGTCTTCCTCCAGGTGCGTGACGCTGGTCGTGCCGGGGATCGCGCAGGTCACGGCTGGATGCGACACCACCCACTTCAGGAATAGCTGCGCCCAGCTCGTCACGTCTATCTCCTGGGCCCAGACGGGCAGCGGCTGACCCTGCACCTTTCGCAGCATGCCGTTGCGGCCGAGCGGCAAGTTGATCAGTACCGCCGCGCCGTGCTCGGCGCAGGCCTGTAGCGCGCCGTTCTCCGCAGCGCGATTGCTCAATGAGTAATCGAGCTGCACGAAATCCAGCGGGAAGGCCTGCAGCACCTGCACAAGCCGCTGCGGATTGGCGGCCGGCGCCGATACGCCCACGTAGCGAAGCTTGCCGGCGCGCTTCCATTCCAGCATCTGCGGCAGCAGCGCCTCGGCATCGGACATCGTATGCACCTGCAGCAGGTCCAGGTGATCGGTGCGCAGCCGTTGCAGCGAGCGCTCGAAACTGGCACGCCCGCCGATTCCGTCCGGCATCGGCCGAATGACGCCAGGCGGCGGACCGTCGACACCACCCGGACCTGGTCCGCGAAGCTGCGTTTCGGTGGGCAACGTGGCCGGCATGTGGCCGGCGTCGAACTTGCTGGCCAGGAAACAGCGCTGGCGCAGGTTCAGTTCCTGCAACGCGCGGCCAATCACGCCTTCGCTTTCGCCGTAGATGGCGGCCGTATCGATGACGGTGCCCCCGAGCTCGAACAATCGCTGGATCACCTGCTTGAGCGTGGGGTAATTCGCATCGCGATACCAGATCGTGCCCAGGCCGATGACCGGTAGCCTCTCGCCGCTGTGCGGGATGGGTTTGGTGATCAGCGGCAACTCGGCGGCCGCCTCGAGGCGGGACTGCAGCGCGCAGGTTGCGGCGCCCAGAAGCGCGGCGCGCAGCAGCGTACGGCGTGAAACCGTGCTCATGGCGCGAAACGATACAGCGCCAGCGGCAACAGAGCTAGCGGCGGTTCGGGTAGCAATTGGGTGGGAGAAAAGGAAGAATGCATTGCTCGCGCGATGCGCAATGTTGAACCGTAGCTTGCAGCGGGAAACTCAAGCGGCGTGAGATTAAGCGTCCGTCTTTGGACAAGAATTTAAAGGGGAGCGCAATGACAAATGCCATCACACGCCGGGGTTTTGTCGCCAGTTTAAGCGCAATTGCACCAGCATTCGCCTGGGCCGAGGCTGCCAAACCGGCGCTGGGGACGCCGCCCACCGTAATCACCAACCCGGCGCGACAGTGGGGCGCTTCCGCGCCGCCGGATATCTATCCGGATCCGGACGTTCTGGTCATCGACCGGCGTTTCAATCAATACCTGGTCGGTCTAGCGGCGATCCATCGCTTGAAGACCGGCTTTCAGTGGGCCGAAGGGCCTGCCTGGTGCGCCGAAGGTGCCTACGCAGTTTTTAGCGACGTAAAGGGCAATATTCAGTACCGCTACATCTGGGAGACCGCAGAGGTCACGCCTTTCCGCAATCCGTCATTCAACACCAATGGCAATTGCTTCGATTTTCAGGGACGGCAGGTTTCCTGCCAGGATTTCTTTCGACGCGTAGTACGCTGGGAGCTGGACGGATCGATGAAGGTGCTTGCCGATTCCTACGGCGGTAAGCGACTTAACTCGCCCAATGATCTTGCGCCGCATCCCGACGGTAGTATCTGGTTCACCGATCCGCCATACGGCACCAATTTGAGCGAAGGCCATCCTGATATCGCGGGTGGCCCGGGAAATCCCGACGGGATATACGATCCTGCCCTCGGCGATAGTGGCGTCGGGCCCATCGGCAACGTGAAGCGCGAGTTGCCCCCGACGACATACCGCTGGGACCCTAGCGGCCGGCTCGACATTGCAGTGTCCAACGAACTGGCACAGACGCCGAACGGTATTTGCTTCTCGCCCGACTACAAGATCATGTATCTGATCAATGCCGGGAAGATCTTCGCCTTTGATGTCAAGGACGGCAAAGCAACGCGCATGCGCGTCTTTACCGACTGCATGGTGGACGGCGTGCATTGCGATCCCGACGGCATGCGCGCCGATCGCGCCGGTAATATCTGGGCGGGTTCGAACGGCCAACTTGGCTATTGCGGGGTCATCGTCTGGAGTCCGGCGGGCGAACTGCTCGGGCGCATTCGCCTGCCCGAGATGTGTCCCAATGTGTGCTTCGCCGGACCGAAACGAGATTGGCTGTTCATGTGCGCAAGCCAATCGGTTTACATGTTGCGAGTGAACATCCAGGGAGCGAGCCCGGGGTAGAGAAAACGGATTATCTCGCGATCGGCAAGGCGCCGCTCTCGATCAGGACCGGCGCACGTCGCGCATGAGTGCTCTGCTCGAACGCATAGGCCCAGCCGAGCAAATCGCCGTCCTTCCACGGTCGCGCCGAAAATTCCAGCCCGAAAGGCAAGCCATCCGGATAGAAGCCCGCCGGGACCACGACCGCTGGCACCCCGATGCGGTTGATGAATCCAGTCGCCGAGTGCGGGCCCGAGCTCAATTGCCCGTCCTGAGCCATGGTTTCATCGGGCGGTGGCATCTGTGCGCTCGGATATACGAGGCCGTCGAGATGGAAGCTGTCGAGGGCGTCTAGGTACTGTGCGAGCGAAGCGCGCTGGGGGGCAAAATAATTTGCCTCCGCCTGCGGATCATCGCGCAGGCGCGCTTGCGGCGTAGGTGTGCTCGTCGCCGCCAGCGCGCCAGTCGAGGCGAGCGTACCTACGAGCGCCGCTGGCATCGCAACCCCAGTGGCTGCAGTGAATTGCTCTCCAGTGCGGTACTCAGCCGGACCGAACTGCGCGAGCCATTGATCGGCACCGTCCTTACGGTAGGGCAACGTGTTGACCTTGCGGTTCTGATCCATAAAGCTCTGCGGTAACAGGGCGTCATCGAGGATCACCTCAGCGCCTGCGGCGCGCAGCTCAGCGATCGCCTGCATCAGCATCGCGCGGGTCTCCGGTCGCATCGGCGCGTTGCTATCGGTGAAAAAGAACGCCGGGACGCCAAAGCGCTTGCCCTTGAGCGCATCCAACTTGAGGTAGCGGGTGTAAGGACCCGGCTGTGCCTTCTGCGTCGCATCGGCGGTGCGGAAGTCAAGCGGATCCTCACCGGCCATGACACCCAACGCGATCGCTGCATCGGTCACGTTGCGTGCGATCGGCCCGGTGTTGTCGCGCAGCCAATCCAGTGGCGCTATGCCGCCGATGCTAGTGAGCCCGCGCGTCGGCAAGACACCCACGACCGAGCTTGTCCCCGAGGGCATACGGATGCTGTTGGCGGTGTCGGTACCGGTTCCGAGCATCGCTTCGTTCGAGGTCACGGTCGTCACCGTGCCGCCGGAGGAGCCTCCCGGCGAGAAGCGCACGTCATAGGCATTGCCGGTGCGGCCAAAAGCCGTCGAACGGTTCGTATCACTCGCAGCGAAATCTG
>JBEKWD010000123.1:0-8132 GCA_049513435.1 Steroidobacteraceae bacterium
CTGCACGCTGAGCGCGCCGAGCTCAGCTAACGCCTCGCGCTGCTCATCCGCTAGGCTCGCGGCCCCGAGCGTGGCGGCCGCGAGCACAAACAAGGCCGCACGCGTGCGCGCGCCCACCGCCGCAGCCCGCTGTTCCTCGGCCAGATCGATCTGCGCGGCGAGTATGAGCGGCTGCAGATCGAGCCGCGCGCCCTCGTTCGTCGCGCCGAGCAGAATCCGCAATAGTGGATGCTGCGTGATGCCGGCTCGGTATCGATCGGCTTCCCGGTGCCACCAATCCAGGCGCGCGTGCGCGAGCGCATGATCGAGCCGCCGCTCCAGACCGGCCCCGATCTCATCGGCCAGGGCAAGCAGACTCGCCAATGCGCGCCGACGCGCTTGCGGCGTATAGAGCAATACAAAATAGCGTATCGAGCCCGCGGGCGGCTCGGGCGGCTGCATCTCGCTCGCGCTCGCTGGTGCCGCACTAGGCATCGGCCGCATCAGCCTCGTCGGCCGCGCGCGGCGGCTCGCGTACCGGCTGCTCGATCGGCTGCGGCGCGGCGGGCGGCTCACCGCTGATCGCCGCGAGCTCACTCAGGCGCCGCGCTCCGGGCAGCACCTGTCGCTCGAACGAACCCACGGCGCTGTTGTAGGCGTCCACGGCGCCGCCCAGTTGCCGGCCAGCCTTGAGGAAATGCGCCATGAAATTTGCCAGCCGGCGATGCAATTCCTGTCCCAGATCGCGAATCTGCGTGGCATTCTCGGCCGCCGCCACCTGCCGCCAGCCGTAAGCGACCGCGCGCAGCAGCGCGATCAGGGTCGAGGGCGTCGCGACGATGACGCGGTCGCGCAGCGCGTTCTCGAGCAGCTCGGGGCGCTCGGCCAGGGCGCTGCTGAAGAACTGATCGCCCGGCAGGAACAGGACTGCGAATTCGGGACTGCGCTGGAACTGCGTCCAGTACGCCTTCGAGGCCAGCTCGCGCACGCGCGCCTCGACCTGCTGCGCGTGGCGCGCGAGCGCCAGTGCGCGCAGCTCCTCGCTCGGTGCATCGATCGCCTCCAGATAGGCGTCCAGCGGGGCCTTGGCATCGATCACCAGCACGCGATCCTCGGGCAGATGCACGATGAGGTCGGGCCGCAGCGCGGCGCCCGGCGCTCCAACGCTCGCCTGCTCGGTGAAGTCACAGTGCTGCGACATGCCGGCCAGCTCGATCACGCGGCGCAACGTGAGCTCGCCCCAGCGCCCGCGCACCTCCGGACGGCGCAGCGCCGTGACCAGATTGCGCGTCTCGCGCTGCAGAGCGAACTGGCTCTGCGCCATCGTTTCAATCTGGGTGCGCAGGCTCACGAAGGCATCGCGGCGTTCGCGCTCTGCGTTCGCGACCTGAGCTTCCGTTTGGGCTATGGCCCCTGCATGCCGGCCTGCTCGCGCCCGAAGGATTCACGCGCGAGCTTGAGAAACAGATCCGTATTCTCGCGCAAGGCCGCGCTCGCGAGCTCCTGAAAACCCGCGTGCATGCGCAACTGCGCATCGGCAAGCTCGCGCAGGGTGCGGCGCGAAAGAGCGCGCGCGAGCGCCACCGCCGCCGCCAAAGCCAGCAGTAGCACGAGCAATGCCGCAACGCCGATCAGCATTCAAGGCCGACCCACGCCAGCAGTTCCCCCGGTGTATCGATCCACGCTGCGACCGGCCACTCTTCGCGCCGCTCGATTGCGCCGACATAGCCATAGCGCGCACCGAGCCCGACCATGTTCGCGCCGCGCGCGGCCTGCGCGTCGATCAGGGCATCGCCCAGATACAGGCAGCGCGCGGGTGCAATCCCGATCCGACGCGCGGCTTCGAGCAACGGCTGCGGATCGGGCTTGCAGACCGGCAGGGTATCGCCCGAAATCACGCAGGCCGCGCGCTCGTAGAGTTCGAGCTCTCGTAACAACGGCTCGGTGAGCCAGCCCGGCTTGTTGGTAATGACGGCCCAGGGGATGCGGTGCGCTTCAAGCGTGTCGAGCACCGCGGGAAAACCGGGAAACAAGCGCGTCTCGACGACCAGGTGCTTACGATAGAGCTCGAGGAATCGGCGCTGCAGCGCAGCCAGGCGCTCGCTGTCGGCCTCCGGAAAGGCGGCGCGCAATACCGCCCTCGAGCCGTGCGAGACGTATTGCCTGATGAACGCATACGCCAACGGCTCGAACCCCTCGGCCACGCGCAGCACATTGGTCACGTTGGCCAGATCCGGTGCGGTATCGAGCAGCGTGCCGTCCAGATCCAGCAGGACCGCGGCCAATGGCGTGGCAGGTTTCAATCAGGTCGCGAGCTCAAAGTGCGCCAGGTAGTTGACACTGGGGTCGCTGATCAGACGGGCGCTGCGCGTGAACGGATTGAAGCCGATGCCGCTGATATCGCGCAGCTCCAGGCCGCAAGCGCGCGCGAGGCGTGCGAGCTCTGCCGGGCGCAGCAGCCGCTCGTATTCATGCGTGCCGCGCGGCATGAGCCTGAGCAGGTATTCGGCGCCGACGATTGCGAGCAGGAAGGAGCGCAGATTGCGATTGAGCGTGGAGATGAACAGCGAGCCGCCGGGGCGCAACAGCGTGGCGAGCGCACGCAGCAATGAGGCGGGGCTCGGCACATGCTCGATGAGCTCCATGCAGGTGATCACCTCGTAGCCTGCTGGTGCGCGCTGCGCGTATTGCTCGGCCGAGTCGACCTCATAATCAATCTGCAATTGACTCTCGTGGGCGTGCAGCCGCGCGACTTCAATCATCGATGGTGACAGATCGATACCGTGTGCCAGCGCACCTTCGCGTGCCAGGGATTCGGTGAGCAGGCCGCCGCCGCAGCCGACATCGAGCACGCGCCGCCGCGCGAGTGCGGTGCGCTGCGTGATGTATTCGAGGCGCACGGGATTGAGCACATGCAACGGCTGAAAGGCGCCGCGCGGATCCCAGAATTCATGCGCGAGCGCATCGAATTTCTGCACCTCTGCTGACAGTTGCATTTGGGCTGGGGACGTGCTCATGGCGGGGAGTATAGCCGTCGTTGAGAGGCACGCCTGTGCTAGAATTTACCGCTTAAATTTCAATACCAAGCAGATCCCAGCCGTGAACGAAATAGCGCGCGAAGTCGTCTCCGTTACCCTTGAAGAGGAGATGCGCAAGTCCTATCTGGACTATGCGATGAGCGTGATCGTCGGGCGCGCGTTGCCCGATGTTCGTGATGGACTCAAGCCCGTGCACCGGCGTGTTTTGCATGCGATGCGCGAGCTCGGCAATGAGTACAACAAGGCCTACAAGAAATCGGCGCGCGTGGTCGGCGACGTGATCGGCAAGTACCACCCGCATGGCGACGTGTCGGTGTACGACACGATCGTGCGCATGGCGCAGACCTTCTCGATGCGCTACCTGCTGGTGGATGGGCAGGGCAATTTCGGCTCGGTCGATGGCGATCCGCCGGCGGCGATGCGCTACACGGAAGTGCGCATGTCGAGGCTCGCGCAGGAATTGCTGGCCGACATCGACAAGGAGACGGTCGATTTCGTCCCGAATTACGACGAATCCGAGCATGAGCCGGCGGTGCTGCCCACGCGGGTGCCGAATCTGCTGATCAATGGCGCCTCAGGTATCGCGGTGGGCATGGCCACGAACATCCCGCCGCACAATCTGACCGAGATCGTCAACGCCTGCATCGCGCTGATCGATGATCCGGGCATCTCGTTGCTCGGCCTCATGCAGCACGTGCCCGGACCGGATTTCCCCACCGCCGGCATCATCAATGGTGCGCAGGAGATCGCCACCGCGTACATGAGCGGGCGCGGCCGGCTCTCGATCCGCGCGCGCGCGCAGTTCGAGGACCTCGATGACCGGGGGCGCCAAGCCATCGTCGTGAGCGAGCTGCCTTATCAGGTCAACAAGGCGCGCTTACTCGAGCGCATCGCCGACCTGGTGCGCAACAAGGCGATCGATGGCATCTCGGAGCTGCGCGATGAGTCCGACAAGGATGGCATGCGCGTGGTCATCGAGCTCAAGCGCGGTGAGATCGCCGAGGTCGTGCTCAACAACCTCTATGCGCAGACGCCGATGGAGACGGTGTTCGGCATGAACATGGTCGCGCTGCTGGATGGCCAGCCGCGGCTCATGTCATTGCGCGACATGCTCGATGCGTTCCTGCGTCATCGGCGCGAGGTCATCACACGGCGCACGATTTTTGAATTGCGTCGCGCGCGCGAGCGCGCGCACGTGCTCGAAGGGCTGGCCGTGGCGCTCGCCAACATCGATGCCATCATTGCGCTGATCAAAGCCTCGCCCACGCCGAACGAGGCGCGCAGCGCGATGCTGGCGCGCAGCTGGCCGGCGGGCGTGGTGCCAGAGTTATTGCAGCGGGCCAATGCGCTGGCCACGCGGCCGGATGGGCTCGCGGCCGACAGTGGGCTGCAGGCCGATGGCTATCATCTGAGCGAGGAGCAGGCGCAGGCCGTGCTCGACATGCGGCTCAACCGGCTCACCGGGCTCGAGCAGGGCAAGATCATCGAGGAGTTCCAGACGCTGCTGGGCGAAATTGTCGATCTGTCGGATATTCTCGCGCGTCCCGAGCGCCTCATGCAGGTGCTGCGGCAAGAGCTCATCGAGATCCGTGAGAATTATGGCGATGCGCGGCGCACGCAGATCAGCCGCGATCACCTCAATCTGAGCACCGAGGATCTGATCGAGCGCCAGGACGTGGCCGTAACGCTCTCGCATGCCGGTTACGCCAAGGCGCAGCCGGTCTCGGACTACCAGGCGCAGCGGCGCGGCGGGCGCGGCAAATCCGCGACGACAGTCAAGGATGAGGATTTCATCGAGAAGTTCTTCGTCGCGCACACGCACGACACATTATTGTGCTTCTCCAATCGCGGCAAAGTGTACTGGCTGCGCGTCTTTGAGCTGCCGCAAGCCGGCCGCGGCTCGCGCGGCAAACCGATCGTCAATCTGCTCGCGCTCGAGGAGGGCGAGAAGATCAGCGCGGTGCTGCCGGTCAAGCAATTCGACGAGCACCACTACGTGTTCATGGCCACGAGCAGCGGCACAGTCAAGAAGACCCCGCTCGCCGCTTATTCGCGCCCGCGCGCCAGCGGCATCATCGCAGTGGATCTGCGCGCGGACGACACGCTGGTGGGCGTCGCGCTGACCGATGGCACCTGCGACATCATGTTGTGCACCAGCGGGGGCAAGGCCATTCGTTTCCACGAGCAGGAAGTGCGGCCGATGGGACGCGATGCGACCGGCGTGCGTGGCGTGCGCCTCGGCGTCGCTCAACGCGTCATCGCGCTGCTGGTGCTGGGCGAGGGGCACGTGCTCACGGCCTCCGAGAACGGCTACGGCAAGCTCACGCCGCTGGATGAATTTCCGAACCACGGTCGCGGTGGCCAGGGCGTCATCGCACTGCAGACCACGGATCGCAACGGCGCCACCGTCGCCGGGCTGCAGGTGCGCGCTGATCAGGAGCTGATGTTGATCAGCTCTACCGGCACGCTGGTGCGCACACCGGTGGCCGACATATCGGTCGTGGGTCGCAATACGCAGGGTGTGCGGCTGATCCGGCTCGCCGAGGGTGAGCGGCTCACCGGCGTGGAGCGGGTGGAAGGGCTGGAAGCGGGCGAGGATGCCGCCCAGGCCGACAGCGCTGGCAGTTCCCCGGACGAGGTCAGTCCGACGTGAAGCGAGTATTTAATTTCGCGCCCGGCCCGGCGATGCAGCCGCTGGAAGTGCTCGAGCAGGCACGCGATGAGCTGCTCGACTGGCATGGCAGCGGCATGTCGGTCATGGAGATCAGTCATCGCAGCCGCGCGTTCATACGCGTCGCCGAGGAAGCTGAGGCGGATCTGCGCGAGCTGCTGGCGATCCCGGAGCAGTACAAGGTCTTATTCATGCAGGGCGGCGCGACCGGGGAGTTCGCCGCCATTCCGATGAACCTGACGAGCCCGGACAGCAGTGTTGATTACGTCAATACCGGCGCCTGGTCGAAGAAGGCGCTGGGCGAGGCCAAGCGCTATTGCCAGGTCAATGTCGCAGCGGATGCGAAGGCCTCGAACTATTGCAATGTGCCGCCGCAGAGCACCTGGAAGCTCACGCCCGGCGCAGCCTATCTGCACTACACGCCGAACGAGACCATCGGCGGGGTCGAGTTTGGATTCGTGCCCCAGGTCGATGTGCCATTGGTGGCCGACATGTCCTCGAACATCCTGTCGCGGCCGATCGACGTAAGCCGCTTCGGTCTGATCTATGCAGGGGCGCAGAAGAACATGGGCCCGTCCGGGCTCGTGATCGTGATCGTGCGCGAGGAACTGCTCGGGCATGCCCGGCCCGGCACGCCGGCGGTCTGGGACTTCAAGGCCATGGCCGCTGAGGGCTCGATGCTCAATACCCCACCGACATTTGGCTGGTATTTCGCCGGACTGGTATTCAAGTGGTTGCGCCGCCAGGGCGGCCTTGCGGCCATGGGCGAGCGCAATCGAGCCAAAGCAGAGCTGCTGTATCGCACGATCGATGACTCGGGCTTTTATAGCAATCCGGTCGAGCTGGGCAGCCGCTCATGGATGAATGTGCCGTTCGTACTGGCCAAACCCGAGCTCGATCAGATGTTTCTGAGCGAGGCGCAAGCGGCCGGGTTGACCAATCTCGCGGGCCATCGCTCGGTCGGGGGCATGCGCGCGAGTCTTTATAATGCGATGACGCTCGAGGGCGTGCAGGCACTGACCGAATTCATGCAAGAGTTCGCGCGCCGCCACGCTTAGAGTGCTCACGATGAGCTATCGGATCCTGACACTGAATCACATCAGCGTGCGCGGCCTCGAGCGATTGCCGCGCGATCGCTACGAGGTGGCGTCCCAACTCGGTCAGCCGCATGCCGTGCTCGTGCGCTCGGCTGACATGCACCAGATGGCTCTGCCGGACTCGTTGCTCGCGGTCGCGCGCGCGGGGGCCGGCACCAACAACATTCCGGTCGCGGCGCTCTCCAAGCGCGGCATACCGGTGTTCAATGCGCCCGGCGCCAATGCCAACGCGGTCAAGGAACTCGTACTGGCGGGGCTGTTGCTTGCGGCGCGAAATATCTGTCAGGCATGGGCGTATACGCGCGAGCTGCGCGAGGAAGGGGCCGCGCTCGAGCATGCAGTGGAAGAGGGCAAGCGACGCTTCGTCGGCTTTGAATTGCCGGGCCGCACGCTCGGGGTCATCGGCCTCGGGGCAGTGGGCGTGCAGGTCGCCAACAGCGCCGAGGCGCTGGGCATGAAAGTGCTCGGCTATGATCCACAGATCACCGTGCAGCGCGCCTGGCAGCTGTCCTCATCGGTACAGCAGGCGCTCTCGCTCGATGATCTGTTCGCGCGCGCCGATGCCGTCAGCGTGCACGTACCACTGCTGGATTCAACCCGCGGCCTGGTCAACGCCGCACGCCTGCGGCTGATGCCGGCCGGTGCGGTGCTGTTGAACTTCGCGCGCGCGGCCATCGTCAACGAGGCCGACGTGATCGCGGCGCTCGACAGCGCTCAGTTGCATGCGTATGTTTGTGATTTCCCGACGCAGGCGCTCAAGAATCATGCGCGCGCCATCACCTTGCCGCATCTGGGGGCGTCGACGCTCGAGGCCGAAGAGCAGTGCGCCGTGATGGCGGCCGATGCGCTGCGCGATTTTCTCGAGCACGGCAATATCCGCAATTGCGTCAATTTTCCTGAGGCGGTATTGCCGCCCTTGGCCGGCTCACAGCGCATCGCCATCGCCAACAGCAACGTACCGAACATGGTCGGTCAGATATCCACTTGCCTCGCCGAGGCCCGACTCAATATCACCGAGCTGGTCAATCGCTCGCGCGGTGAGTATGCCTACACGCTCATCGACGCCGAGGGCGCGGCCGACGAGGTGCTGATCGAGCGCCTGCGCGCCATTGACGGCGTGCTGTCCGCCCGTCTGGTGCGCGCGCAGGCCTGACTGCTCATGCCTCGTCGCCAAGTCCCCGCCAAGCCGCCACAGCGCCGCACCACGCGCGCGCGCAAGAGGCCGCGGCGCGCAAGTGCCGCAGCCGCGCCGCCGGCAATGCCGGGCAAACCGCTCGGGGCCGGCGCACTGGATGATCTGCGAGCGCAGATCGATGCGATCGATGAGCAATTGCACTCGTGGCTGAA